>VXNK01000092.1 GCA_009840595.1 Rhodospirillaceae bacterium
GGGGTCCGTCGCTGCGGTCCGGGGGGCTTTCTCCGCCCGCGGCTTCCGCTATGGTCGCGCCATGAGCGGAACGGACGATAGTGCGGCGGCGCCCGGCGACGATGCGGACCCTGCCGCTGTCGAGGCGTTTATCGCGCGCTGGGAGAAATCCGGCGGCGCGGAAACGGCGAACTTCCAGATGTTCGCCGACGAATTGTGCGATCTGCTCGGCCTGCCGCGACCCGACCCGGCGCAGGAACTGAACGAACTCAACGATTACGTCTTCGAGCGCCGCGTCGATTTCAAGCACGACGACGGCACGACAACTCCCGGCCGGATCGACCTGTACCGGCGCGGCTGTTTCGTCATGGAGGCCAAGCAGTCCGGCAAGCGGGCGAGGGCGCCGGCGGCCGATCCGCGCCAGCCGGGCTTGCTCCCGGAGGACGCCGCGCAGGTCAAAGCCGGCACGGCGCTCCGCGGCACGCGCGGCTGGGACAAGGCGATGCGCAAGGCGAAGCGGCAGGCGGAGGACTACGCCCGCGCCCTGCCCAAGGAGCACGGCTGGCCGCCTTTCCTTCTGGTCGTCGATGTCGGCTACGTCTTTGAGGTCTATGCCGATTTCTCCGGCCAGGGAAAGAATTACGCGCAATTTCCCGACCGCGCCGGTTACTCCATCCCGCTGGCCGGCCTGCGCGACCCCGCGATTCGCGCCCGGCTGCGCGCGGTCTGGACCGACCCGCAGTCCCTCGACCCGGCGAAGCGCAGCGCCGAAGTCACCCGCGACATCGCCGAACGGCTGGCGAAGATCGCCCGCAACCTGGAGGGAAAGCGCGACCCGAAGGAAGTCGCCGAATTCCTCATGCGCTGCCTGTTCACCATGTTCGCCGAGGATGTCGGCCTTTTGCCGAAGCAGGGGTTCGAGAAGCTGCTCGGCGACATGATCGAAACGCCGCAGAATTTCGCCCCGGCGCTGGAGAGCCTGTGGCGGGTCATGGACGAAGGCGGCTACGCCCCGCACCTGAACGCCACGGTCAAGCGCTTCAACGGCGCGCTGTTCCGCAACCGCGCGGCGGTCGCGCTGGACAAGGACGATATCCGCGAGCTGTGGATCGCCGCCGCCCGCGACTGGCGCGACGTCGAACCCGCGATTTTCGGCACCTTGCTGGAACGGGCGCTGGACGAGCGGGAGCGGGCGAAACTGGGCGCCCACTACACGCCGCGCGCCTATGTCGAACGGCTGGTCGTCCCGACGGTGATCGAGCCGCTGCGCGCCGATTGGGAGGAAGCGCTGACCCGCGCCCACGAGCAGGAGGCGGCCGGAGACCGCGACGGCGCGCTCAAGACGGTCAAGGCTTTCCACCACGCGCTATGCACGACGCGGGTGCTGGACCCGGCCTGCGGCACCGGCAATTTCCTCTACGTCGCGCTCGAACTGATGAAGCGGCTGGAAGGCGAGGTGCTGGATGCGCTCGACGGGCTGGGCGAGGACGCGCCGCGCTTCGCGATGGAAGGCGAAACCGTCAGCCCGCGCCAGTTCTACGGCCTGGAGCTGAACCCCCGCGCTGTCGCCATCGCCGATCTCGTGCTGTGGCTCGGCTATCTCAAATGGCAGTTGCGGACAATTCCGGTTGCCCGGCTGCCGGAGCCCGTGCTGCACGCCTACGGCAATATCCGCGAGCAGGATGCGATTCTCGCCTGGGACAAGCAGGAATTGCTGTGCGGCGAAGACGGAAAGCCGTTGTCCCGCTGGGACGGATTCACCACGAAGCTCAACCCGATCACCGGCGAAGAGATTCCCGATCCGGACGCCACAGTGGAAATGTACCGCTATGAGAATCCGCGCCGGGCGGACTGGCCGGAGGCCGAATTCATCGTGGGGAATCCGCCCTTTATCGGCGGCAAGGACATGCGCGCCGAACTCGGCGATGGCTACGCCCAAGCCTGCTGGCAGGCGCGCCCGAAGATTCCCGGCGGGGCCGATTACGTCATGCATTTCTGGGACGAGGCGGCGGCCCGCCTGCTGAGCAAGCCGAAGAAGAAGGATCAAAAGAACCCGTTGCGCCGCTTCGGCTTCATCACCACCAACTCGGTCACGCAGACCTTCTCCCGCCGCGTCATCGAACGCCGCCTCAAGGCGAGGGAGCCGCTGTCGCTGGTCTACGCGGTGCCGGACCATCCCTGGCTCAAGGCGGCGGACAAGGCGGCGGTGCGCATCGCCATGACCGTTGCGGCGCGCGGCGAGCGCGAAGGAAAGCTCGCGACCGTCGAGCGGGAAAGCGGACTGAATACGGATGCACCGGCCGTCGAACTGCGGGAGCAAGCCAGCAAAATTGTCAGCAACCTAAAGATCGGCTCCGACATCACTTCGGTTCAGCCATTGCTGGCCAACGACTTGATTTCCAGCCCCGGCGTCAAACTGCACGGCTCCGGCTTCATCGTAACGCCGCCGCAGGCCGCCTCGCTCGGGCTGGGCCGGACGCCGGGCCTCGAAAACCACATCCTGCCCTACCGCAACGGCCGCGACCTCGCCCAGCGCCCGCGCGGCGTCATGGTCATCGACCTGTATGGGCTTTCCTCCGACGAGGTACGAGAGCGGTTTCCGAAGGTCTTTCAGCACGTCACCGACCGGGTGAAACCGGAGCGCGATCAGAACAACCGCAAGACCTACCGCGAAAACTGGTGGATTTTCGGCGAACCGCGGTCCGACTTGCGGCCCGTGTTGGAACCGTTGGACCGCTATATCGCGACGATCGAAACGTCGAAGCACCGGTTTTTCCAGTTCCTCGGAGCCGATATCCGGCCGGATAACCGGCTTGTTTGCGTTGGCGTATCGGACTCTTCCTGTCTGGCCGTGCTGTCTTCTCGATTGCACGTTATCTGGGCCTTGGCAGTTGGCGGAGTTCTTGAGGATCGTCCCATCTATACCAAGAGTTCCACGTTCGACCCTTTCCCGCTTGGGTTGGAGGACGATACCGGTCAGCTAGGTACGTTGGGCGACCGTCTCGATGCCTTCCGCAAGGAACGTATTGCCGAACACGATTTTCTCACGATGACCATGCTTTACAACGTGCTCGAACGGGTGCGGGAACTAGAGAACGATTGCAAGGTGCCGCCCCTGTCGGCGAAGGAGCGGGACATCCGCGAGTCCGGACTGGTCTCGGTCCTGAAAGAAATCCACGACGACATCGACTGCGCCGCATTGGAAACCTACGGCTGGGCGGACCTGATCCCGGCGTTGGTCGGCAAACCGGGCGCAACCGCGCCGTCGCTGCGCAAGACGCCGGAGCAGGCGGCGGCGGAGGAGGAATTGCTGTCCCGCCTCGTCGCGCTGAACCGGGAACGGGCGGAGGAGGAGCGGCGCGGCCATGTCCACTGGCTGCGCCCGGACTACCAGATTCCGAGACTCGACCATAGGGCGGCGCCGGAAGCGGTGCAGGCCGAGGCCGATTTCACCGCGCCCGCGGCAGGTGAGCCGGACTGGCCGGAGGACGGGCTGGACCAGTTGCGCGCCGTCGCCGGCATGCTGCGCCGCGCCGCCGCGCCGCTAGCGGCGGAAAGCCTGGGCAAAGCCTTCAAGGGCCGCAACACGGCGAAGCGCAAACGGCGGGTCGCGGAAGTGTTGGACGCCCTCGCCGAAACCGGCCCCGCCCGCCAGACCCCCGACGGCCGCTATTTCATCCCGCGCTGAATGGTGGGAGTCGACTGCCGGGCTCGATCATCCGACAACGATTGGGGCGTACAGGAGGAAGCGCCTGTAATGGTCGATATTGCAATGATCGCTGTCGCTAATACGCCGACAATAGAAAGCAGCATACCAGCGATGGTGAAATAGAACCGCCAAGTATCTCTCTTCTGTTCCCTCCAGTAATCCCCTTGGGTTCTCCAAGGATCTTCGGTAGGTGGCATTGGAACCAGATGCACCCGCAAGCGGTTGTCTTCATCGAGGGCTCCAGCCAGACAACATCGGCTCTTCCCGTTCATTTCGTATCTCCGTCTGTTTGAGTAGCGCCAAATCGGGGCCGACTCGGTCAACGCCGACAAAATCCCCAACCAGTTCCCACCGTTGCACGCCGTCGGCTATCCGGTCAGGCGTAAGCGTCCGGCCTGACTGACCTTGTGGCGGGTCTGTGCGAAGCGGCAGTTTCCGATGGGATGGTCCAGAGGTCG
>VXNK01000168.1 GCA_009840595.1 Rhodospirillaceae bacterium
GGCGTCTCGCCGGCGGCCCACAATCCGAGCCGGCCGGCATAGGCGAGGCCCGGCAGTGTGGTCGCACCGGTCGCCGACACATAGGCGATGCGCGCGTCCGGCAGCGCGTTCTGCAAGCGCAAGCCGGCGCGGCCCTGCTGGGAGGGTTTGGTCTCGCCGCGCTCGGACTTCGAGCCGGCGGCGTTGGCCATCGCGTGCGACTCGTCGAACACGATCGGACCGTCGAAGGCGTGGCGGTCCTCCTCGTCCAATGAGCCCGCCAGCCATTCGACGATCTGATCCAGCCGTGAGGGCTTCCCCTGCCGGGACGGCGAGCGCAGCGTCGCGTAGGTCGCGAACAGGATGCCGGCGTCGAGCGGGATTTCCATGCCCTGGCGGAAGTTGCCGAGCGGGATGACGTCGCTCTCCAGCCCGCCCAATGCCGTCCAGTCGCGGCGCGCGTCCTCCAGCAGCTTGTCGGACTGGCTGAGCCAAAGCGCCTTCTTCCGTCCGCGCAGTCGGTTGTCGAGAATGATGGCGGCGACCTGCCTGCCCTTGCCGCAGCCGGTGCCGTCGCCCAGCATCCAGCCCCGGCGGAAGCGCACCGGCTCCGACAGGGTCTCGCCCTCGGCGGTGACGAAGGACGCGTCGATCCCCTCACCGTCCTCGCCGTCATCCTCGCGGCAGCGGTGGACGGTCTCCCACTGCGAGCCGATGCGGTATTCGGCCGCCAGGTGCCGGGCATGGGCCTCGCCCGCGAGGACGACGCTCTCGAGCTGGGCGTCCGACAGCAGGCCGTCGGTGACGATGCGTTCCGGCAGCGTGGGCCGGTATTCCGGCACGGGATGGGGCACGGCGGCCATGGCGGCGGACTGCACCAGCGGCGTCGGATGCTCGACCGCGCCCGGCACACGGACCACGCCCGGCCGCCACGGCGCGTAGGGGCCGGTGTCATTGGCCGGGGCATCGGTGGCAATCGGCTCGAGTGCGCCGGTCTCGACGGCCAGTTCGGATACCGGCCCCCAGTCGTGGGACTGCCGCGTCTCGGGCGTCGATGCAGGCTTTGGACCCCGGCGCGTTGCCGGCTTCGGCGCGACCGGCTTGCCGAACAGGTCGCGGGCGGGTCCGGCGGGGACCGGTATGGGCGCAATCGGCAGCCGCGCCGGAACCTGCGAAATCACCGCATCCAGCAGTTCGGCGGCGTTGGCGGCGCGGGCGTCACGGTCGACCCCGGATCCCGTCCGGGGCAGGCTCCCGGATCGCGTCCGGGGCAAGTTCTCGGTACCCGGTTCGCTGCTCCGCTCCAGCACGGTGAGGCGGGTGTCGAAGCCGGTGCCGCGGCGGGCATAGGCGCGGCCGTCGATCGCCATGGTGAAGACGCAGCGCGCCGCCAAATCGCACGGATCGCAACCGTCGAGGCGCGCGAAGGCCTTCGTCCACGCTACATCGCCCGGCACGCAGTAGGCCGAGGTGATCGCGACCAGCCGTCCGCCTGCCGGCAGCATCGAGACCGCCGAGCGGACATGGCGCAGATCGGCGTCATGGCTGATCCGGTCGACGCCCGGCGTTGCGGAAAAGGGCGGGTTCATCAGCACCACGGTCGGCCGGACGTCGCGCAGCCGGTCGGCGATGGCCTCGGCATTGAACGCCGTCACCACGGCCTCGGGAAACAGCCGCGTCAGCAGCCGGGCACGGGTCTGCGCGACCTCGTTGAGGTGAAGGCGTCCGGCGGCGTCCTTGCCGAGCGCGCATGCCGCCATCACCGCCAGCATGCCGGTGCCGGCCGACGGCTCCAGCACGGTATCGCCCGGCCGGATCGCGGCTGCCTGGAGCGCGGCATAGGCGAGCGGCAGCGGCGTCGAGAACTGCTGGAGCCTGACCTGCTCCTCCGACCGCCTGGTGTGCGAGGGCTCCAGCGCGGCGACGGCCTCCAGCATCCGCAGCATGCGGCGCGGCCCGTCCACACCGCCCCCGGCGTTCCGGCGCATGCCGCGACCGTAGCGCTGGAGGAACAGCACGCAGGCGGCTTCGGCGGCCTCGTAGGCGTCCTTCCAGAGCCAGCCGCCCTCGGCGTCGGAGGCGCCGAAAGCGTCAGTCATCGCCTCGCGGAGCGTCGCGGCGTCGAGAGGCCGACCGGCCTCCAGCGCGGGCAGCAGGCTTTGGGCCGCGGCGAAGATGGCGTCGCCCTGGACCGGACGGGTCGTCGCGGCGGGCGGTTCGATGGCGGCGGGAGGAACGGGCGGACGCGCGAGGGCGTCCGGCGCCGGATGGGCGTCGAGCATGGGCCGGTCTCCGTGCTGGAAAGGCGGGAAGCAGGCCGGCGGCGTGGGACGGACCTCCCGCCCATCCCGCCGGACCGCCTCAGGCCGGCTCGCCGGACTCCTTCCGGCGCAAGGCGCGAATACGGATCCGGGCGCAAGCGCGGCCGGGAACTGCGTTCAGGAAATGTGGAGGGCGCCGAGGCGGGGCGGATCAGCCGAAGCGCTTGCCCTCGGCCGTGAAGGCCCAGTCATTCGCCGACAGCGCCTCGTCGACGGCTGCGTCCGAGGTCTCGTGCTCGTATTCCTCGCGGAGCCGGCGGTAGAGCCAGCGGGCGAGGTCGCGCAGCGCCCCGGTCACCGCGTCCTCGGCGTCGTCGGTCGGCGGCTGCCGGACCGGGCTGTCGCGCTCGACCTCGACCGCCATGGTGTATTCGTGGAAATGCCGGCCCCGCTGGCGGATCGAGGCATGGAGCTGCCAGAGGTTCCGCCTCTGGATGTCCTGGAGGGCGTCGGCGATGCGGTGCAGCTCCGCGTCCTTCGGCGCGTAGGCGCGGATGGCCTTGCCGGAGCCCCTTGCATGGCAGTAGGAGCCTTCGTAGCTGGCGCCGTCCCCGGGGCTCCAGAACCCGGTCCAGTAGATTTGCGGCCTGTCGCGCGCGCCGCCGCCATGGAGGCGCAGCGTGCGGGTGCCGAGCGCGATGCCGAGGATCTCGCAGATGCGCCCGAAATCCTCGTAGACGTAGTCGTACCACTCGTCGCAGATTCCGTCCTGGCGATACCAGGCGCGGGCCTTCTCCTTGGCCTTGTCCGACAGCTCGTCGATGCCGTAGACGACGGTCTCGATGATCCTGGGCATGGCTCAGCCCTCCACCCGGCGGGAGATGCGCACGAAGCGGACGGCCTCGCGGACGCGCCTGAGCGCGGTGCGGCCGTGGTCGGGGTTGGCGCGCGACCACGGGGTGGCCCGGCGCGAAAACCAGGCTCCAGAATCGGCGACATGGCCGTCGCCATAGGCCACGAAATGATCGCTGGCCGAGATCGCCCAGGTCCCCGGCGGCGCGGCGTCCAGGAACCTGCCGAGCGTGACGGCGCGGATGTCGAAGGGCACGCTGGAGAACAGGCGCTCCCATTCGGCTTGCCGCCGCGCGTAATGGCGTTCGCGGTATTTGGGATGCCGGAGCGTGTAGTCCGGCGTCCAGCCGAGTTCGGCGAGCGCGGCGGCGAGCTCGTCCATGTAGACGCCGTTGACCGCGCGCCGGTGGTAGAGGCGGCGGATGATTGCGGCGGCCTCGTGGGTCGGCACACCGGCGATGGCGGAAATCGCCGAGGGGCCGCACTTGGTGGCGCGGCCGGTGATCCGGTGCAGCATGGCGTGTCCTCCCTGCGTTTTGCGGGTCGGGATGCGGGATTGTCGGAGGAGGGCCGATCGCGCGGAGCGCGGGACCGGCGGGCGGGCGTGTCAGAGCAGTCCGCGCGTCTGGAAGCTCACCGCTCCGGTCGGGGTGACGACGATGTGGTCGAGCAGGGTGACGCCGATGGTCTTCAGCGCGTCCCTGATGCGCTTCGTCATGTCGATGTCGGCCCGGGACGGTTCGGGATCGCCCGAGGGATGCGCGTGCGTCGCGATGACCGCGCTCGCCTGGAGCTCCAGCGCCCGGATGCAGACCTCGCGGGGATAGACCGGGGCGTGGCAGACGCTGCCATGCTGGTGGAGTTCGTCCGCGATCAAGCGGTTCTTGCGGTTGAGTTATGTGGATATCCACATAACTCAACTTATGTGCAGCCAATATTTATGTGGCGTAGTGTGCTCAAGGCCGCATTCTGCT
>VXNK01000090.1:0-1574 GCA_009840595.1 Rhodospirillaceae bacterium
AGCCTCCGGGCACGAAGGACTTCACCGTCCTGTTCGCCGCCGGCTACCGCAAGAATCCTGACGGGTACAAGGATTCCAAGGGCATGGCCGTGGGCGACAAGACCGCCTGGGCCGTCTCCGGCGGCGTCAAGCACGCGTCGGGCTTCAACATCAACGCCTCGTACGATTCGGACGGCGAGGACGGCCCGATGGGCTCGACGGTCGCTGGCTTCAAGAACAGCCAGTGGGGCGTTTCCGGCGGCTGGAGCGGCAAGGTCAACGACGCCGGCGGGACCTCCATCGGCATCGGCTACAACCGCTCGGCCGACGGCATCCACGGCAAGTCGCAGCAGTACTGGGCCGCGATCGTCCAGAAGATCGACTCGGCTGCTGCTGACGTCTATGCCGGCCTGTCCTACGACAGCGGCACGGTCACGCATGTCGTGAGCGCGGCCGAGGCGCTGGCGGCGAACCGTGTCGCCGTTATTAGCACCGACCCCGCAACGGCGGATGTCAGCCGTCTGGATACCAAGGCGACCCCGTGCTACATGGCCGGCACGACGGACGGGCAGTACATCAGGGCCGCCCAAGGCGACACCTGCGAAATCGACCGCAAGGGCGTCTTCAACTTCGTCGCCGGCGTCCGCCTGAAGTTCTAGGCGGATCACGGCGTCACGGGAGCGGCCGCGGTGCATCGCTTCTCCTTCTCCCGGCCCATAACGGGCGGGCGGCCCCGGACCCCGATCCGGGGCCTGCCGCTCGTCCTGGCCGCCGGCCTGGCCCTGACGGCGTCGGCCTGCATGACCCCGTCCGCAAAGCAGTCCTCCGCGGCGGGGGCGGACAGGCAAGCCGCCTCGAAAAGCAACGGGGCACAGGAAGAAGGGAAAGAGCAGGGCAAGACCCAATCCTGGTGGCAGCGGATGACGCGGTCCCGGGAGTCCGGGGAAAAGCCCTGGGTCTACGGCGATGTCCGGCAAGGCAAGGGCCTGCTGAGTAACGACAAGGACGGCTACACCCTGTATCGCCAGGGCGAAGGCGGCTCGTCCGATCCCAGCAAGCCCAGCAAGGTCCGGCGATAGCCGGCGCCGCTCCCATAGCGAACCCTCAAGGCCCGGATGGCGACATCCGGGCCTTTTTCTTTGCGCGGCGCTTCCCCAAAACCGGGGAAATCCGCGGTTTATCCCGGAAATTTCGCCATGCGTTGCAAAATGGCAACAGCGGCGGCGCACCCCGCTCCCGCCGTTCCGCCCGGAGCCCCGGATCGGGGTCCGGGGCGGAGCGCCGCTCCTTCCCCCGTCATTCCGACCGGAGCCCCGGATTTAATCCGGGGCGGAGCGGAGGGATCCCGGCGCAAGACTCCGGTTCCCGTTTGCAGGACCGAGCCGGGATTCCTCCACTGCGCCGCCCTTTGGGCGGCTCCGGTCGGAATGACGGGGTGGGGGTTTCGCAGCCCTATACCTCCCCCTCTTCAGAGGGGGAGGCCAGGTGGGGGTGCGGTGGCGCCGGCACGGCCTGCAGGCGCCGGGGGGGGGCGGGCGGCCCCCCCCCGCCCGCGGGCCCACCACCCCCCCCCCAGCGGCGGGACGGCGAGGAGA
>VXNK01000090.1:1584-4061 GCA_009840595.1 Rhodospirillaceae bacterium
GTCGCGGGGCGCGTGTGCTTTGGGGGGGGGGGGGGCGCCCCCCCCCACACCCCCCCCCCTCCCGCGGGGGGCGGCCGGGGGGGGGGGGCGGTGGCGCCGGCACGGCCTGCAGGCGCCGGCACACCCCCTTCGACCTCGCTGCGCGAGGCCACTTCCCCCTCTGAAGAGGGGGAAGGACAAGGTTGCCCCGGATCGCATCCAGGGCAGGCGGCCGGGGTGACATATCGGGGTTATCGGGGTGGCGGACAGGGCTTTGGGTTTCGCTCCTGCATAAAATTCAGACCGACCCACCCCCCGGCCCGCCATTGCTTTCGCTTTCCGATCGTCCATCCGGGAATAAAAGAAAAATGGCCCCCGAACGGCCGCCTGCGTTCCCATATTCCCCGGAAGCGACGGATCTGCTTGCCAATGGTTTGCCGTTTCTGAGCGGTTTCGCAGGTCTCGCGAGGGCATCCGCGGCATGACGAATCGCCATCGAAAACTGACCCACCGCACGGTCGAGGGCTTCCGGGCCAACGGCGGCGACGCGGTCTACTGGGACGGCGAGCTGACCGGCTTCGGGGTCCGCGTCCGCGCGTCCGGCCGCAAGAACTACATCGTCCAGACCCGGGTCTGCGGTCGGCAGCGCTGGTTCACGATCGGCCCCCACGGCCCGGTGACCGCCGACGAGGCGCGGGTCCGCGCCCTGGAAATCCTCGCCCTGGCGCGCAAGGGCATCGACCCGCGCCGGGCGGCGGCCCAATCCGGAGAAACATCCGCCGGAACGCCCGCCGAAACGCCAACCGTGGCGCAGCTCGCCCGGCGCTTCAGCTCCGGCTGAAGGGAAAGCGTCCCATCCACCTTGCGGCGGAGCTTCTTCTTCTCCTCCTCGGCCGCCGTCAGCTTGCCCCGGCATGCGCCGAACCGCGTCTCCCACGCCTTCGCCTTGCTACGGGCGGTTCTCTCGGACTGGCGCAGTTCCGCCCAGCGCGCCTGCGCCGCGTCCGCTCGCGCCTGTTCCCGGTCCGCACGGGCGCGCTCGCGCTCGTACAGCGCCAGCAGGTCAGCGGCGCCACCGTGAAGGTCTTCGCCGTCGACCAGTCCGCAGACCCGCCCGTGCCGCCCGTGAAGGTCAGGCTCGTCGGACGCACCGACACCTTCGTCGCATCCGTGCTCGTCGGCGTCACCGTAACGGTCACCCCCGACCCCGGGTCCGTGTCCAGCACCGCCGTGTAGCTGCCCGCCAGACCGCCCTCGGTCAGGGAAAGGGAGGTGGGGGAGAGGGTCACGCCGGCGGACGGGGTCGAGGCGCCCGCCGTGATGGTGAAGTCGGCGGAGAGGTTGCCGGGCCCGGTCCCTGAATTGCCCGCAGCCCTCAAAAGGGCACTTTCTATGGTCAGAGTTACCGTAACGTCTGCGGTGATGGCCCCGCCGGTGTAGGCCAGGGTGATCTCCGCCGAACGATGCCCGGTTCGGCCGCCCTGCACGATCGTGGTGTCCCGCTGCAGTATCTTGGCGCTGGCGACGGTCAGCCCGGTCGGGGCACTAGTCAGCGCGAACTTGACGGCCGGATTCGTCACCCTGCCTTCACCGCCCGCGATGAATTGCGTGCGGTCGGCCGGTAATATGTCGCTTGCACTTAAGCCCGAGTTGTTGTTGCCGCCGGCACCGAAAAACGTCGCGCCGTTGTCGGGCCTGATCGTGATGGTCGCGCCGTGGAGGTCGGCGGCCGGAATCGTGGCGGGGGTGAGGGTCAGGGAAAAGGTCGGGGCCTGCGCCGCGGCAGGAAGCGCAAGTCCGGCGAGCAGCAGGCCAAGCAGGGGCAGCGCGAGCAGCGAGGCCGCAAGCCGGCGCATCCGCCCGGCGAGACCTTTCCCCGGCGTCCTGTCCCGCCCCTCGGCATGGCGGTCGAGGTTGGTCGTGCTTGCTGCAAAGGTCATCGGAATCATGGCGGTCACCGGTCAGGAGTTGATCGAGTCGAAAGGCATGTGCGGGAGGTCGCGGCGGTCGGGCGCCGCCGCCCACGACCCGCCGGCGGCGGCGCAGGGGTCGTCCGAAGCCGACGCGCCCGCGGGCGCGGTCAGCGCAAGCGTGAGGACGTCGGTTCGGGCGCAGGGAATGCCGTAGTGCAGGACCGCCGGGTCGAAGGCCGGGCGGAACCCCGCTCCCGACGGGGCGGCGCTCTCCGTGCGCGCGGAAAGGTCCAGGAGGTGCGGGGCAGCGGCGGCTTCGGCGGCAACGTCACCGGCTACGGCGGGCGGCGGGCAGGCCAGCCCCGCCGCCGGCAGGACCGGCAGTGCCGCGGCGACGACAAGGCGCCGCGCGGCGGAGAGGCGAAAACCGTTCGGAAAGCTCAGGCCGGAGCGCGAAACCCCGGCGGGGCGGGAAGACTCAGGCGGGGAGGTGGAAGGCCGGCGCCCGCCGCGGCAGACGGCGGACAAGATCATGGCCGGCTCGGCTCGGCTCGGCTCGGCTCGGCTCGGCTCGGCTCGGCTCGG
>VXNK01000074.1 GCA_009840595.1 Rhodospirillaceae bacterium
CCAGACCAATCGAAATCAGCCTGCGGCGAGCTGATATTCTCACACTCTGTGCTGGGCAGCGCGACACTCTTGACCAACGGTCGCCCCGGAGTGGCTCTGAATGCGATACCGGTTCACGCCATCGAGCGCATCGAAATCCTGAGCGACGGCGCCGGAGCGCTCTATCCCGGCAGCCCCGGCGGCGCGATCAACATCGTGCTGCGCCACGGCTTCGAGGGCGCAACGGCCTGGGCCGGCACCGAGCGCCCGGCCCGGCCGGGCAGCGAATTCGAGAATGTCGGAGGCATGTGGGGCGGCAAGGTCGGCCGCGGCCGCCTGACGTTCGGTGTCGACGGATTCCGGCAAGCCGAGATCCGCAGAAAAAACCGCCCCCACACCGCCGCTTCCTGGACCGATGGGGGATCGTTCGCCGGTACTTCCGGTGTCAGCGTGGGCGGCAATACAGTGTTAATCACCGACGGGAAGGGAACCGCCACCAGAGAGGACGACGAGACGGTGGCGCGTCCGCTGGGCGAATGTTCCGGCCGCGGCTATACTGGCGTACTGTCGAACCCGTTCAGCCAGCCGGGCAGCGGCTGCGGCTTTGCCTGGGCCGATATCGCTTGGATCGACGATCATCCGCGCAGCGGGCTTTACAGACTGTTCGCCGAATTCGACCATCCGATCAGCAAGGGAGTTACCTTCCATGCCGCGGCCCGGTTCTCACAGGGCCAGACGAAGTTTCGCTACGCGCCGTCGGTCGGTGCGATCTCCTTCGATTTTTCCGACAACCCGAGTCAGGCTCTGCAGGATTTCAGGACCGGGCTGCTCAACGGCCTCGATCTTCCCACCGGCCTCAACGCGGATAACGTCACGGCAGTGAACTTGAGGCACCGCTTCACCGCGCACGGCAACCGCGACTGGACCACCGACCTTCTCGAATACGACCTCACGGCCGGCCTGCGCGGACATCTGTGGAGCGGGATCGGCTACGACACGCATGTGCGCAGCGAGTATTCCTCCACCCGGCAACGCGGCGCATATTTCGTGAGCGAATCGCTGATCAGGGACGCCATCGTCGATGGAAGTTATTATCTCGAAGATCCGCTCAATCCGCCGGAAGCCCGGGCCGAAGCGCACCGTCAGGCGATCCGCGACACAACTCTCCGGCAGAAGCACAATGTCTCGACTTCGATCCGGAGTGCGCAGCTCGCTCTGAACGGTCCCGGAGCCGCGCTTCCCGGCGGTCCCATGCGCTGGGCCGCCGGCCTGGAAGTGAACCATCGGGAGGAGCGCAATATCCAGACCTACCGCGGCCCCAGCGGGACTCATGACGTGAGCGACGTGGTCGGACAGGGCGGCACGTCCTATTCCGGCGAACGCCTGCGCTGGTCAGTTTTCGGCGAGCTCCGGCTGCCGGTACACAGGGACTGGACGGTCGCGCTCGCCGCGCGTCACGACCGCTACGACGATGTCGGCCCGACCTGGTCGTACCAGGCCTCCACCGTCTGGCGCCCCCACAAGGCCCTGTCGTTGCGCGGTTCCTGGCAGACCGGCCGGAGACCGGCGAGTCTCTCCAACCTGAACAGTCCGACTTCAGAATACTTCCCCAGGGTCTGCGATACGAAAACATGGACCGGGCCGCTGGCGGACTGCCCGCGCAACCAACTCGATGCCGTTACCGGCGGCAACCCGGAACTGGAGCCCTCCAAGGCGCAGGCCTACACGATCGGCGCGAAGGCGACCCTTGGGCCGGCTTTCGTTTCCGCGGACTGGTTCCGGATCGAGGAATCGGAAACGCCGGGCAATCTGTCCGACCAGAAGATCGTCGATATCGACGCCAGAGGCGGGTCGCTGCCGCCCGGCGCCGCGGTGATCCGCGAGGGCACCCTCATCACCAGGATCGTCAATCCGATCGTCAACAGCGGCGAATCCGAAACTTCGGGCGTGAACGTCCGGGCCGGCGCCAGATGGAAATTCGGCGAACTCGATACCGGCTTCGACCTGCGCTGGCTGCATGTGCTCGATCAGGAATCCAAGGTCGGCGGAATCGTGCAGCCCGGCGATTTCCCGCGCAACCGCATCCACGCTACCCTCAGCGCAGGTCCGGGGTTGCGGGGGGACGGCTGGGTCGTCGACTGGCACATTCGCGCGATCACGGAACATTCGAATATCGACAACAGCGGACGCTTCGAAACCTGGGTCGGCCACGATATCGCTCTGACCTGGCGCAACGTCATGGGCGTCCAGGACCTGGCACTGCGCGGCGGCGTGTTCAACCTGGGCGACGCAGGACCGCAGACCGACACGTCGAACCCCGGCAGTTATTTCAGCCGCTACGACGCCGTGCGCGGCCGCACCTTCTACCTGTCGCTGAAGGCGAAGTGGTAGCGGGGCAGGGGGCGTTCGCCCGGCCGCGGAATTTCCAGCCGGCGCCTCCGGCTCCGGCGGCCGGCATCCCCGGGCTCAACGGGCCCGGCGGCGCGGCATGAGGCCCCCGCCTCCTATCCGCCCAGCCAGGGCAGCCATACCGCGAGCGCGGGGAAGATTACGATCAGCAGGGTGAGCAGCAGAGCGCAGCCCATGAAGGGCAGCGCGGCGAGGCAGATTTCGCCGAAGCGGGTCCCGGGCGGCGCGACGCCCTGCATGACGAACAGCAAGAGGCCGAAGGGCGGCGTCGTGAAGCTGATCTCCATCGCCAGCAGCATGATGACGCCGAACCAGATCAGCTTGACCTCGGGCGCCAGACCGAAATCCAGCCCCTGCACGATCGGGAAGAAGATCGGCACCGTGAGCAGCATCATGGCGAGCTGGTCCATGAACATGCCGAGCAGCAGCAAGATGCCGAACATCATCAGCAGCATGACGTAGGGCGAGACGTCGAAGCCCGCGACCCACTCGATGAGCGCCGCGCTCGAGCCCGAGGCCGCCAGCACGTTCGAGAACAGGGACGAGCCGAACAGGATCATCAGGGCAATCACCGTCACCCGCCCGGCGCCCCACAGGGACTTCCACATCGCGACCGCGAAGTGCGGCCCGAAGGCCCGGGCCTGCCGGAAATCGCCGCGCAGCAGCGGCACCGCGAACAGGTAGCCGACCGCCAGCAGGATGACGCCGACCGAGCCGTAGGCGGCCGCCTCCGACGGCGTCGCCACCCCGCCCATGATCAGGCCAATGACGAAACCGATGATCGAAACCATCGGCACAACGTCGAGCAGGAACAACGCGATACGCCGGCCCAAGGGCACGGATTCGACCTCGTAGGACGGCGCCGCCTCGGGATCGAGGGTCGCCCGGACGAAGATCAGGATGGCGTAGAAGACCGCCAACAGCAGGCCGGGCACGACGCCGGCGATCAGCAGCCTGCCGATATCGATCTCCGCCAGCGTGCCGAGCAGCACCGCGAGCGCCGACGGCGGGATCAGCATGGCGAGGCCGCCGGTGCCCAGGATCGGGCCGATCGACATGCTCTTCTTGTAGCCGCGCCGGGTCATTTCCGGCACCATCAGTGTGCCGAGCAGGGCGGTAGAACCCATCGACGAGCCGGAAAGCGTGGCGAACGCCGTGCCGCCCGCCACAGTGACGTAGGACAGGCGCGCCGGCACCCGGCCCATCAGCTTCTCGACGGCGTTGAACATCCGGTTGGCGAGGCCGGTATGGAAGAACAGCTCGCCCATGAGCAGGAACATCGGAATCGGCACGATAGCGAAAATCGCCATGTTGCCGAACGCGTTGTCGACATGCTGGCCGATGGCCGACTGGACCCGGGTATCGAAATCGCCGAACCGGCCGAAGATGAAGAAGGCGGCGACCGTGTTGACCGCGATGAAGGCGAGGCCGACCGGCAGGCCGGCGAACATCAGGAACAGGATGGAGCCGAACAGCGCCAGAAGGATCCAGTACCACTCCATCTAGCGGGCTTCCGTCAGGCTGCGCCGGGTTTCCTCGAGTTCCACCCGGTCGCTGCCGACGCCGGCTTCGCCGCTGTGCATGGTGTTCCGGCCGAACACGAAGCGGACGAACTCGATCGCCATGAACAGGAAGCCGACCGGATAGGCGACGGTAACCGTCCACAGCCGCATGCCGCGATCGTCGCGGAGTTCGTCGAAGGCGAGCGGATCTTCGACATGCTCGATGAAAATGCCCCAGGTGTACCAGACCCAGATCAGGCAGATTGCGGCGCACAGCGCGGCGATGCCGCGGGACAGCACCGCCCGGCCGCCCTCCGGCACGGCGGCGGTCAGCAGTTCGATATAGACATGCCCCCGGGTCCGAACGAGCCAGGGAGACCCCAGAAAAAGGATGTAGAGGAATCCGTACTCGATCAGCGTGAAGACGAACTGGTTGTAGGCCCAGCCCGCAGTGCGGAAGATCGTCATGTAGACGATCGCCAGCATGATGAAGCCGATATAGAGCGCGGCCAGCGCCATCATGGACCAGAGCAGGCCGGCCCAGGCTCTATCGACGACGCGCAGGAAGGTCATCGGGTTTCCACGGCGCGAAAGGCGGCGGCCGGCGCTGCACACGCGGGCGGAAAGACTGCCGCGCAGCGGCGGCGCACCGGCAAGGAAGCGGCGGCGGTCCGGTTGCCGGCGCCGCCGTCCCCTGCCATCGGACAGTGCCCCCTAAGTCGGGGAAGCGGCTATCCGGGCCGGTCTATTGCTGCTGCCAGAGCTTTCGCAGCTTTGCGACATGGCCGGTCGGGCGCTTGGCCTTTTTCAGACGGTCGATCATGCGCGCATAGGCCGAATCGATCGCCAGCTTCGAATAGACCGCGGCCGCCGGCACGGTGTGGAACTTCATGCCTTCCCTGGCCAGCGTCGCCCGCTCCTTCTTCGATTCCTCGAGAAGGACCTTGCGCACCGCGAGTTCGTTGGCGATCACCATGTCCTGGATCAGCTTCTGGAGGCCGGCGTCGAGGCTGGTCCACTTCTTCAGGTTCATGAACCAGCCCATATCGGTGTGGTAGAATTCCGGCTCCACCGCATGGCGCAGGAACTTGTCCCATTTCAGGCCTTTCAGGCCGATGGTGGCCCACGCAGCGGCGTTCACCACGCCTTTCTCCAATGCGGAATAGACCTGCGTTGCCGGCAACGGATGCGTCGTCGCGTTCATGGCACGGAAAAACGCGCCGTAGATCGGGTTGTCGCGCAGCTTCACGCCGGCAAGGTCCAGCATGCCCTTGTCGTTGAATTTGGGTGCTTTCTCCATGTAAATGCGGAAGCGCCCGCCCGAAGACGTCCAGCCGAGATTTTTCACGCCGAAATACTTTTGCTGAAGCTCGTCCAGCATGGCGAGGCCGCCATTGGCGCGGACGGTCGCCGGGTCGGAGGCGGACGTCGACACCGCCTCGTTCTCCGGAACCGCGCGGGCGAAGAAGGCGTAGGGCGTGCACATCAGATCGACCCGGCCCTTGCGGACGGCGGGCGGCTGCTGGAACATCTTGATCGAGTTAAACGGCAGCGCGTTGATCGCGAGCTTGCCTTTGGCCGCCTTGGTGATGTCGGCGGCGAGCTGCTTGCACTGCTTGGTATAGATAAGGAAATCCGGGAACGGGTAGACCAGATTCAGCTTCACCTGGGCAGACGCTCCGGTCGCGCCGGCCAAAAGCATGGCCGTCATTCCGGCAGCGGCCAGAAGCGTTCCGGCGGGTTTGGTTCTCGGCATGATCGGCTTCCTCCCTTTCCGATTGATGCCGGCAATCATCCCACAACAGGCCAATGCGGAACAGGGCGATTCGGCTACGACGGCGCGTAGCGGAACCGGCGCCGCGGCCCTCGGGAGCCTGTCAGAGACGCTGGAAGGAGGTCAGTAGTAGCTGTCCGGCCCGTCGTCGGCCTTGTACTGTTGAAGCGCGGCCAGCAACGTGTTCTTCGCCGTGGTCAGGAGCGTGCGCATCGCCTTCGCGGCGTTTTCGGCATCGCGCAGGCGCACCGCCTCCAGGATCTGTTCCTGGGCCGCGATCAGCCCCGTCCGGGTTTTCCAGTCGTCGAAATTTTCGCTGCGGACGAACTGGGCATGGCCTTCGATCTGGGAGATCGCCGCCGCGAGACGGGGGTTCCCCGCCATCGCGAACAGCCGGTTGCGGAACTCCTGGCTCGCCTGCACGAAGGCGATGTTGTCGGAATCGGTCAGGCACTGCTTCTCGGTCTGGATCGCCACATGCATGCCGGTGACGCCCTCGTGGTCGGCGTTGCGCGCCGCCAGGCCGGCGGCGTAGGGCTCGAGCAGGTAGCGCAATTCGAAAATGTCGTTCAGATCGTCGATCTGAAGGTCCGGCACCCGGAAGCCGCCATGGGGCATCGACGACAGCAGCCCCTCGCGGCTGAGCAGGCCCAGCGCTTCGCGCACCGGCGTCCGCGACACGCCCAGCGCTTCGGCAATGCCGATCTCGGTCAGGCGCTGGTTCGGCCGGTATTCGCCGGCGCGCAACGCGGTCCGCAGGCGTTCGTAAACCTGCTGGCGCAAGGACTGCGGGCGCTGCAATGCTTCGATAGGCATGGGTTGAATACAGTATTCTTTCAAGGACCCGTCAACGGATTTTTTCGATATTTTCTTTGTGTTCTTTATATATTCCCGCTATGGTCCCGATCTATGGGCGATGCGGGAGGCAGACGGCTTCTGCGACGGCGGCCGGGACAGGGAAATCGGCCGTCCGAAGGCGGGCTCCGATGGCGGCCTTCGCCCTCTCCCGGCTCTCTCCCGGACGCTGCCGCGGCGCGATCATGCGCCTGCCGGGACAAGACCATGCGCCCGCCGGGACGAGGCGGCGAATTGCCCGCCGCCCGTTTGCCGTTATGTAGCGCGCAGGCGGCCGACTTTCGCGGCAGCGCTGCTTATCGGGTCGACAGTCTCCATGCCAAAATTCGCCCCCCTTACCGTACCCCTGTGGCTGCTGCTCACCTGCGGCTGCCTGATCGGCGCCATCAGCTTCGGCGCGCGCTCCGGCCTGGGCCTCTACATGAACGACATCAGCGTGTCGTTCTTCGACAACCAGACCGCGATCCTCAGCCTGTCCCTGGCGATTCAGCACCTGGTCTGGGGCGCCGCGGCGCCGTTCGCGGGAACCTTCGCCGACAAGTTCGGCGCCGGAAAATCGCTTGCGCTCGGCACGATCGTTTACGCCGCAGGCATGGCGCTGATTCCGCATTCCACGGCGCCGATCGCGATGCATGTCACGGCGGGCGTGCTGATCGGCGTCGGCGTCGCCTTTGCCTCCTTCTCCATCGTCGTCGCCACGTTCGGCCGCAAGGTCACGCCCGAACGGCGCTCGCTCGCCTTCGGCGTCGGCATCGCCTCCGGCTCGGTCGGCCAGCTGGTGCTGGTTCCGCTCACCGCCTATCTGATCGGCGCCTACGGCTGGCAGGTTTCGCTCTACATCCTGGCGGCCCTCCTGCTGGCCATCGTCCCGCTGTCGCTCGCCGTGACCGGCAAGGGCGAGCCGGAAGCCGGCCAGCCGGACCAGACCGCCCGCGAGGCGTTCGCCGAAGCCCTGGGCTATCGCAGCTACCTGCTGCTGTGCGCCGGCTTCTTCGTGTGCGGCTTTCACGTCGCGTTCATACAGTCCCACCTGCCCAAGCATCTCCAGGACGCCGATCTGCCCCTGTGGCTGGGCGGCGTGTCCCTGAGCCTGGTCGCCCTGTTCAACCTGGTCGGGACGTTCGGCGCCGGCTGGCTGGGCGGCAAATACAGCAAGCGCAGCACCCTTTCCGCGATTTACTTTCTGCGCGCCATCACGATCGCCGTCTTTATCCTGACGCCGCTCTCGGTCTGGTCGGTCTGTATTTTCTCTGCGGTCCTGGGCCTGCTCTGGCTGTCGACCGTGCCGCTGACCACGGGCCTGGTCGCGCAGTTCTTCGGAATGCAATACATGGCCGGCCTGTTCGGCGTCGTGTTTTTCGGCCACCAGCTCGGCGGGTTCCTCGGCGTCTGGCTGGGCGGCATCCTGTACGATTCCACCGGCAGCTACGAGACCGTCTGGTGGATGGGCGCGGCGCTCGGCATTTTCGCCGGCCTGATCCATCTGCCGATCAGGGAGGTTCCCGTGCCGAGACTGGCGCGCGCCGCGGCGGCGTCCTGATCCGCTTTTCCGGACGCAGGACAGCGGCCGCAAAAGAAAAGCCCCGGTTCCGAAGAACCGGGGCTTCGATTTCCGGACGGGCCGGCGGCTACTTGGCCGGACCCTGGTCGATGGCCTTGCCGCCCTTGATTTCCCACTTGTTGTAGGAGCCGGCGATGTCGCCGTCCTTGTCGAAATCGATGTCGCCGCTGGCGCCGGCATAGTCGATCTCCTTGCCGGCCTTTATCGCCGCCAGCGCTTCCTTCCACTGGCCGGGCAGGATTTTCATGCCCTTGCCGTTGCCGACGGCGCGCAGGGCGTCGCGCACCTTGGTGCCGTCGGTCGAGCCGGCCTTGGCGATCGCCAGGGCCAGAACGAAAGCGGCATCGTAGGTCTGTATCGCAAACAGCTTGCCGACGCTCTTCGGAAAGGCCTTCTTCATCGCGGCATTGTACGCGTCGCGCGCCGGACCGGCCGGAGAGGCCGGGCGGGTGTAGATCAGGCCTTCGAGATTCTTGATCCCAACGGTCTTCCACATCTTGTCGTCATAGATGGCTTCCGGGCCGATGAACTTGCTGAACAGCCCGCCCTCGAGCGACTGGCGGATGATGACCGGCGCCGACGACTGCGGATAGGCGACCAGCACGAGATGGTCCGCGCCGCCCTTCTTCAGGGTCGCCAGCTCGGAGCGGTAGGAGCTCTTCTTGTCTTCGTGCGCCTGGTCGCCCGCGATCGTACCGCCGCCCTTTGTGAACTCGCTGCGGAAATTGTCGGCCAGGCCCTTGCCGTAATCGTTCTTCACATAGGTGAGCGCGACTTTCTTGATGCCCCGGGCCAGGACGACGCGGGCCAGCACCTTGCCCTGGAAGCTGTCCGACGGCGCGACGCGGAAGATGAAGTCCTTGTCCTTCAGCGTGGTGATCGCCGGCGAGGTCGAGGCCGGGGAAATCATGACCACGCCCGCCGGAACCGCGGCAGCATTGGCCGCGCCGATGGTGGCGCCGGAGCACAGGGCGCCGACGATGCCGGCGACGTTTTCGACATTCACCAGCTTGTTGGCGGCGCCGACCGAACTCTGCGGATCGCATTTCGAATCGCCGAGCACCATGCTCAGCTTGCCGCCCAGGATGCCGCCCTGGTCGTTGACCTGCTGGACCGCCAGCTTCGCGGCGTCGATGATCGGCGGAACCGCGCCCTGGATCGGACCGGTGATCCCGCCGAGGAAGCCGATCTTCGCGCCGGCGGCCATCGCCCCATAGCCGGGGGCGGCGGACAGAACCGCTGCCGCGACGCCGGCAAGCACCAGGCTCCGGCTCGTCTGCTTGAATGTCATTCCGTTATCTCCCTTTCGAAAGCTTCCCAATGCCGTTGCGGCACGATCGCGGCCGTGACTTGCCCCGGCCGTCGCCGCACCTGCGGCGCACTTTAGCCGGGATTGGCGAGAGCGCGCAATTGCATGTCCTCTCAAGGTGCGGAGCCTGGCGGAATTGCGCCGGCCGCCGACCGGAAGAAGCGCCCCGGCATCGCCCCGCCGGTCCCGTTTCGCCGAATTCGCCGCTGCGCCTGTCTGCGCAACCGGACGGGGCGCTACGGCGCGCGTGCGGGCCGTTTCGGCAGGTTCAAGGAGGCGAGCGCGTCTTCCTTGGATGAAAATATCGTCCCGATCCTGTCCAGCCCGGTTACCCGGAAGACCTCGCGGACCCGATCGGAAAGGGAACACAGCAACAGTTCGGCGTCGCGCTTCTTGAGAGACTTGGCCGTCAGCAGATGGGCGCGCAGGCCCTGGCTGGCGATGTAGTCCAGCTTCTCGAGGTTCACGACGACCGCGCGGTCGCTCTCGTCGATCCCGGCATTCACCGCATCGACAAACTGATCGAAATTGGAATTGTCGATGCGCCCTTCAACGTCGATCGACAAAACATCGCCAATCCGTTCGGTCGTGACGTTCAACATCGTTTCGCCCTTCCGACGCCGCCGGCTCCCTTTTCCCGGCGTCACGCGCGGTGTCCGGCAGTTCCGGCCGACCGCAAGGCGCCTGTTCGCCGTCCGACCCTATCAAGGCCCCGGACCCGATACAATGGCCCGTTCCGCCCGGAGGCGTTCCGGGCAGCGAAACGGAGAGGGGATTGCCTTCCGGGACGGCGCGAAACCGCCGGATCAATCGTCCAGCGGCGAAGCGGTTCGCGCAAGGGCGGATGAGAGGTCGTCCAGATCCAGTTCGGCAAAGCGCGCGGTCAGCATCTGCTGGATGTCCGCAACGATTTCAGCCGCTTCGGCGGCGCAGGCCTCGCCGGTATCGGTAAGGTGCAGGCGCACCCGGCGCCGGTCGTGCGGATCCGGTGCGCGGTAGACCAGATTCTCGCTCACCAGCCGGTCCGCCATCCGCGTCAGCGTCGGCCCGCCGATCACTAGGGCGTCCGACAATTCGGTCATGCTGAGCCCGCCGGCGGCGCTCCCGCTTGCGTTCAGGGCATGCAGGACACGCATTTCGTCGACCTGGAGGCCGAGGGGTTTCAGCCGGATGCCGAGGGTGCTGCTCACCTGCGCGCTCGCCCGCAATATCAGTTCGGTGAGCGTCTCGGGCGCCGGATCGGTCATGTCGGAACGACGGTCCATAGGACAGTAATTGCCTTTTTAATATTTTACATTTCAAGCAAAATATGGTTGCATTCCGGAGAGATCAAGCAAAAAGCCGGGCAGCGGCCGCAGACGGTGCGGCGACCCGCGCCGTACCGGTCGACGCGGCCCGGCCCTGCCGAGAGGAGGGAGTGTATTGGACCTGCCGGTCTGCACGCTGGACAGCCCGACGAACGGCGCCGGGGGCAGCGTCCGGCCATCGGCGGCTCCCGGCGAGCGGCGCGACCGGATTTCCCCGTCGGGCCCGGCCCGTGCTCCCGGTGAGCAACGGCTGATCCGTATCGGCCTGCTGTTGCCGCTGAGCGGATCGAGCGGATTGCACGGTCCGTCCGGCCGGTCCTGCGCCCAGCTGGCCGCGGAGGAGATCAACGCCCTCGGCGGCATGCTGGGCCGGCGCATCCAGGTCGTCGTCGCGGACGGCGGCATGTCGTTCGCCGCCTCGGCGCGCGAGGGCGAACGCCTGATCGAGGAAGACGGCGTCGCCGCCCTGATCGGCACCCATCCGAGCGGCGTGCGTGAGATTCTCGGGCCTCGGGTCGGCCGCCGGCTGCCATACATCTACACGCCGATCTTCGAGGGCGACGCCTATGAGCCCGGCGTCTTCTATCTCGGCGAGACCGCCTATCAGCAACTGGCGCCGGTGCTCCCCTGGATGAAGGCGCATCTCGGCGCCCGGCGCTGGTACCTGATCGGCAATGACTATCGCTGGCCGCGCGACGCCCATCGCATGGCCTGCCGGCTGCTCGCCGAACAGCGGGCGGAGATCGCCGGCGAGACGATGGTGCCGCTGGAGACCGAGAATTTCGACGCCGTCGTCGCCGAAATCCGGGCGCTGCAGCCCGATGCGCTGATCGTGACGCTCATCGGCAGCGACGCCGTCATCTTCCATCGCGCCTTCGCCCGCGCCGGCCTCGACGCGCGGATCTGGCGCCTGGGCCTGTTGACGGAGGAAAACACCCTTCTCGGCATCGGCGCCGAAAGCAGCCGGCGGCTGTTGACGAGCGCAGCCTATTTCGCCAGCCTGCCCTATCCCGAAAACGAGGAATTCGTGAGCCGCTACCGGAGCCGCTTCGGACCGCACGCACCGGTGCTGAATTCGATCGGCCAGTCCTGCTACGAGGGGCTGCTGTTCCTGCACCGGATCGCCTCGGCCGCCGGCAGCCTGGAGGTCGAGAAACTGTGCCGGGTCGCAGACGGCCTGGAGATGACCGGGCCGCGCGGCCGGATGCGCATGGTGGGCCGGCATTTCGTCAAGGACATGCACCTCGCCGAGGCCGACGGCGTCGAGTTCGCGATCCGGCAATCGTTTCCGCAGGTCAACCCCAATAAAGGGAATCCCAAGTGAGCAATCCTTCCGACTGGACCGCATCGGAGGCGCTGCGCGAGATCGGCGCCGGGCGAATCTCGCCGCGCGAATATGCCGAAGCCCTGCTGGCCCGATGCGAGAACGCCGACGGGCTGAACGCATTCATCCACCTCGACCCGGAACAGGTGCTCGAAGAGGCGGAGCGCGCGGCCGAGCGGTCCGGCGGCCGGCTCCGCGGGCTGCCGGTGCCGCTAAAGGACAATTTCGATACCGCAGACATGCCGACGACCGGCGGCACGCCCGGGCTGCGCGGCCACCGGCCGGCGCGCAACGCGCCCGTGGTCCAGCGGCTGATCGAGGAGGGTGCCATCGTCATGGGCAAGCTCAACATGCACGAGCTGGCCTTCGGCATTACCTCGAACAACAGCGCGTTCGGTCCCGCGCGCAACCCGTACGGTCCCGACCGGATTCCCGGCGGCAGCAGCGGCGGCTCCGGTGCCGCCGTCGGGGCGCGCATGGCGCCGGTCGCCCTGGGCTCCGACACCGGCGGCTCCGTGCGCATCCCGGCCGCCCTGTGCGGCGTGGCGGGCCTGCGTCCGACCACCGGACGCTACAGCCAGGCCGGCATCGTGCCGATCTCCCACACCCGCGATACGGCCGGCCCGCTAGCCCGTTCGGTCGAGGATCTCGCCCTGTTCGACAGCGTCATCACGAACGAACCGGACGGCCTTGCGGCGACCGCTCTGGCGGGCGCAAGGATCGGCGTTCCCCGCGGCCACTTCTTCGAGAACCTGCATCCCGAAACCGTCCGCGTGGCCGAAGAAGCGCTGGCCGCCCTCGCCGCGGCCGGCGCCGTGCTGGTCGAGGCGGATATGCCGGAGGTGCCGAAACTCGACGAGGCGGCGGGCTTCCCGATCGCGCTCTACGAAACCGTCGTCGACCTGAACCGCTACCTGTCGGGCCACGGGCTGTCGATCGAATACGCCGCCCTGGCGGGCGCCGCCGCCAGCCCGGACGTCGCAGGCCTGTTGCAGAGCCTGCTGACCGAGGAAGGCGCGATCCCGGAGGCGGTCTATCGCGAGGCGCTCGACGCGACGCGTCCGGCGCTCCAGGCCGCCTATGCCGACTGGTTCGCGGCGAACGACGTTCTGGCGGCGATCTTCCCGACGACGCCTTTGCCCGCCGCCCGGATCGGCGAGGACGAGACCGTCGAGCTGAACGGCGAGCCGGTGCCGACCTTCCTCACCTTCATCCGCAATACCAGCCCGTCGAGCGTCGCCGGCATCCCCGGCGTCACCCTGCCGGCCGGCCTGTCCGCCGACGGCCTGCCCATCGGCATGGAACTCGACGGCCCGGCGGGCAGCGACCGCGCCCTGCTGGCGTTGAGCGCCGCGGTCGAGGAAATCCTGCCGGCTACGCCGGCACCGGCTTCAGGCGGGGCCGGCGAATGAACCGCCGGCCGCCCGGATTGGCAATCGAACCTACCAACAGGGAGTGAACGTCATGACCAAAATCCTCAATCCGATTTCGCGCCGCCGCTTCGTCGCCGGCGCGGTGGGCACAGGTGCGGCCGTCGCCGCACCGGCCGTCCTGAGCGGCGCGCGGGCCGCCGGGGAATTCAAGATGGCCACCTTCCTGGCGTTGAGCGGTCCGGCCTCGCTGTTCGGGCCGACGCAGACCGCCTGCGGCAAGCTCGCCGTCGACCAGATCAACGCAGCCGGCGGCATCGGCGGCCGCAAGGTGACGGTCATCCCGGCCGACGGCGGCGCAACCCCGGCCGAGGCCGCCAAGGCGGCGATCCGGCTGATGCTGCGCGACAAGGTCGATCTCGTGCTCGGTTCGCACAACAGCGCGGTGCGCGAGGCGATCGTGGCGGCGCTCAAGGGCCGGGTGCCCTATGTCTACACGCCGCTCTACGAAGGCGGGGAATGCAACCCCAACGTCTATGTGACGGCGGATACGCCCCAGCAGCAGGTCCAGCCCTCGATCTCCTGGCTGGCGAAAACCCTGGGCGCGAAGACCTACTATCTGATCGGCAACGACTATGTCTGGCCGCACAAGACCAACGAGCAGGCGAAGAAATACATCGCGGCGGCCGGCGGCAAGGTGGTCGGCGAGGAATATCTCCCGCTCGGCGCGCCGAACAAGTTCGAGGATGCGGTGACGCGGATCAAGGCCAAGAAGCCCGATCTCGTGGTCATCACCCTGGTCGGCGGCGACAATGTCAACTTCAACCGGACCTTCGCCGGCTTCGGTCTGGACAAGTCGATCAAGCGCGTTTCCTACCTGCTGGAGGAGCTGACCCTGTTCGGCATCGGCGCCGAGAACAGCGCCGGCCTGTACAGCGCGATGTCTTATTTCGTGAACGAGAAGAGCGAGCCCAACGCCAAGTTCAAGGCAGGCTTCGCCAAGGCCTTCGCGCCCAAGCCGCCGCCGCTCAGCATGCTCGGCGCGGACGTCTATTCCGGCGTCTACTGCGCCAAGGCGCTGGTCGAGAAGGCGGGCGGCACGAAGGACGCCGGCAAGCTGATGGCAGCGGCGAATAACCTGCAATACAGGACCGCCACCGGCACGGCCGTGATGACCAACCGGCACGTCGTCAAGGACATGTACCTTGCCGAATGCAAGGGCACGAGCTTCGACATCGTCGAGAGCTTCAAGGCGGTGGCGCACGGCCAGACCTGCAGCTGATCCCGTTTCCGGTCTCGCCCGCGCCGGCACGAAGCCGGCGCGGGCGGGCGCCGGGATAACGGTTTTGCCCGAAAGGCCGGCGCCCTCCGCGTATCCGGCCGTTTCGCCGCGACCGGCTCATGACAGCGCCGGTCCCGATGCGGTAAGGAATGTCAGGCCGGGCGCCTGTGCGATTCATCGATATGCCCGCCCGGACCTGCCGGGACGACGACGATAGCGCCCGTAGCGTTGGAGGCCGTTTGACATGACCGAGTTGCCCGCCATCGGCCTTCCGGCGACCGATTCCGCGGTGATCGTCGTCGATATGCAGAATTCCTACCTGCATCCGGAAGGCGCTTTTGCACGGCTCTGGCCGGAAATGAATACGCCGCCCGACTACGATCCGCAGCGCATGCGCCGGGCGATTCCCGGCTGCCGCCGGCTGATCGACGCCGCGCATCGGGAGCAGGTTCCGGTCATCTATCTCAAATATGTCTACCGCCCGGACTATCGCGACGGCGGCGTTCTGATCCGGGAGGTCTGGCCGGCGCTCAAGGACGCCAACTATGTGGCTGCCGGCACCTGGGAAGCCGAGATCGTCGAGGAGCTGACGCCGGCGGAAGGGGATTTCGTCGTCGAGAAATCGCGCTACAGCGGTTTCTACGCCACCCGCCTGGAAACCGTGCTCCGCAGTCTCGGCGCCTCGACCTTGTACATGTGCGGCGTCGGCACCAGGCACTGCGTCGAGAGCACGGCGCGCGACGCGCATATGCGCGACTACCGGGTGTTTATCGTGTCGGATGCCACGGCGGATGTGGGCGAGGACATGGAGCAAAGCGTCTTCGTCAGCTTCTCGGTCGGGTTCGGCTGGGTCGCGAGCAGCGACGAGATCATCGCTTCCTGGCAGGCCGGCGGAAGTTCGTAGCGGCGGCCCGACCGGTCGCCGGCTGCCGCCGCCGCTTCTCTCGCAACCGCACCCGCGCCGGGAGCCCTGACGCCGATGGATCCGATCCTCACCACCAACATCCTGAATGTGGTGTACGAGGTCTCCACCCTGGCGGTCGTCGTGCTCGGCCTCGCCGTCGTGTTCGGCCTGCTCGGGGTCATGAATCTCGCCCATGGCGAGTTCGTCATGATCGGCGCCTATTGCGCCTTCTTCGTCCAGGCCCAGAACCTGCCCTTCCTCGCCGCCGTGCCCCTGGCGCTCCTTGTCTGCGCCGTTCTCGGGCTGGTTGTCGAGCGGCTGCTCGTGCGGCCGCTCTACGCCCGTCCGTTCGATACGCTGCTGGCGACCTGGGGGCTGAGCATGCTGCTGCGCGAGGCCGTCGAGGCGGTCTACGGCCGGGCCTTCCGCAGCGTCGCCACGCCGCTGACCGGCAGCGTCGACGTGTTCGGCGCGGACTATCCGTCCTACCGGTTGCTGCTCACGGTCGTGTCGATCGCGCTGGTCGCCGGGCTGGTCTGGTGGTTCGTGCGCAGCGCGACCGGTCGGCGCATCCGCGCGGTGGTCAACAATCCGGAACTCGCCGGCTCGGTCGGCATTCCGGTCACCGGGCTGGCGCGCAACACCTTCGTTTTCGGCTGCTGCCTCGCCGCGCTCGCCGGCGTGATGCTGGCGCCGCTCCTGCCGGTCAACCCGACCCTGGGCCTGGACTTCATCCTCAAATCCTTCTTCGTCCTGGTGGTCGGCGGGCTCGGCAGCCTGGTCGGCCTGATCTCCGGCTCCGGCGTCATCGGCGGCGTCGAGAGCGTCGTCAGCGCCTTCCTGGACCGGACCTACGGCTATACGACCGTGCTCATCATCGCGATCCTCTTCCTCTGGCTGCGCCCCAATGGCCTCTTTCCTCGGACATAGTGCGGCCCTGATCGCGGCGCTCGCTGTGCTGCCCCAGCTGGTCGGCGAATTCTGGGCCTACACGCTGGCGCTGTATTTCCTCTACGCCATCGCGTCGCTCGGCATCGGCCTGTGCTGGGGCCAGGCCGGCTTCCTGCCGCTCGGCCAGGCCATGTTTTTCGGCCTGGCGGCCTATCTTTCCGGCCTGTCGCTGATCCATTTCAAGGACAGCTGGCTGCTCCTGCTCCTGCTGCCGGGAGCGGCACTGGCGCCGGGCCTGCTCGCCTACGGCATCGGCCTGCTGGTGTTCCGCGGCCGGACCCTGAGCGGCCCGTTCTTTGCCATGATCACGCTGGCGCTCACCCTGCTCGCCTTCCAGATCGCCAACAGCTGGAACGACGTCACCGGCGGCTTCAACGGCCTCAAGAACATCCCCGGCCTGCCCGGGTTGAGCGATTTCACCGACCTCTACTACATCTCTGCGGTCGCGCTTGCCGTCTGCCTGCTCGGCATCGCCTGGCTACGGCGGGCGCCGGCCGGGGTCGTCTGGCGGGCGGTCGCCCAGAACGAGCAGCGGGTCCGTTTCTGCGGTTTTGCCCTGCAGAATGTGAAAGCGGCCGTGTTCGGCCTGAGCGGCGTGCTCGCCGGCATCGGCGGCGCCCTCTATGCGCCCCAGCAAAACCTGGTTACGCCACAGCTTTGCGGCTTTCTCCTGTCCGCCGACCTGGTGATCTGGGCGGCGGTCGGCGGGCGGGCGACGCTCTACGGCCCGGTCGTCGGCGCCGTCCTGATCGGCATCCTGACCGCCGACCTGCGCGACGAGATCAGCTATTGGGAGGTCATCCTCGCCGCCATCTTCATTATCGTCGTACTGTATTTCCGGCAGGGGCTGATGGGCTTCGTCGAGCCGCGATTCGAGCGGCTCTGGCGCCGCCGCACCGAACGCACCCTCGACAGCCCGGCCCGCCCCGAAGCGTCCGGCGATACCGGGCTTGCCGATGCGGGGTTTGCCCTCGACGATGTCCGCGTTCGCATGGGTTCGGTGAACATCCTGGAAGGGCTGGATCTGGAAATCGACCGCCCCGGCATCTATTGCCTGATCGGGCCGAACGGCGCGGGCAAGACCTCCTGCTTCAACGCGATGACCGGGGAATTGCCGGTGCGCAGCGGTCATATCCGCATCTTCGGCAGGGCGCGCACCGGAACGGCGGCCGACCTGCTGAGCCGCATCGGCGTCGGGCGCAAGTTCCAGGCGCCGAGCCTGTTCCCGGATCTGACCGTGGCGGAGAATTTCAACATCGGCCTGTGGGGCGGCCGGGCACGGCTGCGCGACCTGGTCCGCATGGGCAGCCACGGCTGGTCCAGCGCCATCCTGCGCGAGGCGCAGAGCCGCTTTCCGTTCCTCGCCGAAGAGGACCGCCGGGCCGGCGACCTCTCCCACGGCCAGCGCCAGATCCTGGAACTGGTCATGGTCCTGATCGCGGAACCGCGGCTCCTCCTGCTGGACGAACCGTCCGCCGGCCTGTCGCAGGCCGAAACCCAGGAGGTGATCGAGGCGATCCGCTGGGTCGGCGGGCGGCTGAACGCCTGCACGGTGATCGTCGAGCACGACATGACGTTCGTGCGCGAACTGGCTGACCGCATATTCGTTTTGCACCAGGGCCGGCTGCTGGCGTCGGGCACGGTTGCGGAAATCCAGGCGGACGAGCGGGTCCGGGCCGTCTATGTCGGAGCTTCGGCATGACCGGGAATTCAGGCGGGCCGCTGTTTTCCTTCTCCGGCGTGACCGGCGGCTACGGCGCGACGACCGTCGTCCGGTCGGTCGGCGGCGAAGTCTCGGCCGGCGAGGCCTGCTGCGTGCTCGGCCGCAACGGCGTCGGCAAGACGACGCTGATGCGCCTGCTCACCGGGCACCTGCCGCTCCAGTCGGGCTCGGTATCGTTCGACGGGCAACCGCTGGACGGCCTGCCGCCCGACCGGCGCCACGCCCTGGGGTTGATCTATTGCCCCCAGGAACGGCCGGTGTTCGACAATCTCTCGGTCCGGGAAAACCTGACCCTGATGGCGCCGGCTATCGACGAAGGCCGCTACGCCGCGTTCTTCGCCGCCTTTCCGATTCTCGAATCGCGCATGACCCAGTCGGCGGGAACGCTGAGCGGCGGCGAGCGGAAAATCCTGTCATTCGTGCGCGCCGTCGCCGAATCCGGGCAACTGCTCCTGCTCGACGAGCCGAGCGAGGGCGTGCAGCAGGAAAATGTCGAGCGGATGGCCGGCTTCCTGCACGAGGCCAAGGCCGCGGGACGGGCTCTCCTGATCGTCGAACAGAATCTCGCCTTCGCCCTCGGCATCGCCGACCGGGTGATCGTCATGGACCACGGCGAGGTCGTGCTCGCCGGCGCCGCGGCCGACATGACCGAAGAGACGCTGGCGGCGCATATGCATGTGTGAGGCCGGCGGGGGGCCGCTTGCCGCCCGCACCTACGCAGTCATCGCGCGCAGGCCGTCCTCGAAGAAGAAGGAATCCTCGCCGAAGGCCGGCTTCAGCCCGTCGAGCCAGGTTGCCTGGGGATCGAATTTCGCGAAGAAAGGCCGGCCGACCCAGTCGGGATCGCGGCCCTGCAGGAAGCGCAGCACGAAGACCTTCTCGCCGCCGACTTCCTGGACGCCGAGGACCTCGACCTTGCCGGGCGTTGCGCTCATGCTCGGCCCGCGGACCGTGCGGCTGAGGCCCGAGACCTGCTGCACCGCTTGCCGGAACACCTCCCAGCAGCGCACCAGCGGCACCTCGAAATAGCGTTTCGCGCCGGTATCGCGCTCCACGAACATGTAGTAGGGCACGATGCCGAGCCGGACCTGCTCGCGCCACATGCGCGCCCAGACGTCCGGGTCGTTGTTGATATGGTCGAGCAGCGGCGCCTGGCTGCGGATCACCGCGCCGGTATCGCGGAGCCGGCGGATCGCTTCGCGCACCACGCCGGTCTGCAGCTCCTGCCAGTGGTTGAAATGGGCCATGATCGCGACATGGCGGCCCGATCGGACGACATCCTCGAGCAGCCGCAGCATGTCGTCGGCATCCTCGTCGTGGACGAAGCGGTGCGGCCAGAAGGTGAGTGCCTTGGTGCCGATCCGGATATTCCGGACGTGCGCCAGGTCCGGATCGTCGATGAAGGGCCGGAGATAGCCTTCCATCACCCGGGTTTTCATGATCATCGGATCGCCGCCGGTGACCAGCAGGTCCGAGACGTCCGGGTGGGCGGCGAGATAGCGGTGCAGGCCCTCGGCGTCCTTCGAGGAGATTTTCAGCTCCTTGTCGCCGACGAACTGCGCCCAGCGGAAACAGAAGGTGCAATAGGCGTGGCAGGTCTGGCCCTGGCTCGGGAAGAACAGGACCGTCTCGCGGTATTTGTGCTGCAGGCCTTCGAAAACCTCGTCTTCCTCGCTGGGGATGTTGAATTCCCTTTGGCCGGCCGGATGGGGATTGAGGCCGGCGCGGATATCGGCGACCGCGCGCTCGATCTCGCCTTTCGGCGCCTCGCGGACCATCAGGTCGGCGATCTGCCGGAAATCCTCATCGGCGAGCATACCCCTCTGCGGAAAGACGAGTTGGTAGACCGGATCGTCGGGGATCCGGTCCCAGTCGATCAGGTGCTCGATGACATAGCGGTTGGTGCGGAACGGCAGCACGGTGCTGACCACGCGCATCGCGAACAGGTCATCGCCGCTTACATTGCCGTAGTCGGTGATCGTATCGAGATTCTTTGCGGTCAGCGCCTGGAACTTGCCGTGCGGCTTCTCGATTCCCTTCGGCGCCTCGAACCGGCGGGTCTTCGGCCTGTCCCGCGTTTCCACAGTAGCCGGAATCACTTGAACATTCATGGTCTCATACCTCCCGAACAATGAATTCGCATTCCGGCCCGCAGGCGGGCACAGGATGCAGGTTCTCCGCCCTCGAAGCGGCGAACCGAATGAATTTCTTTCGTCTGCGTCCCCGGTTTGTCGTCTTCCGGGTTAAGTCTCTTCACCTCCTCATCGGCACCGGAACGGCCGGAGCAGGGCCGCGCCGGGAGCCGCCGGGCAACGGCGGCTCCGGTTCCGGATTTTCTGCCCCTGACTGTTCCGGCATGCTTTCCGGAACCCTGGCGCCCGCGCCATGAAACGCGCGGTCTGCGCGGCGCCGCAGAACCCGCGCCCGGGCTCTACGGACGTGTCACGACGTTCGTCCCACGCGCGCTGCGCGCAGTCCGGACATCCCGGGCCGCATCGCCGGCGTCGAATGCCGACGCCGGGTTGCGGGCTCCGCGCGGTCGGCCGCTACTTTCCGGCCAACTGCTTCAGGACTTCGGCGTCGATCGCCGTCGTCTGGGATTTATAGTAGGCCATCGCCGCCTTGCCGTCGACTCCCATGGCGTCGATCGACGCGATCCAGTCGGCGAACAGCGGCGCCCAGGCCTTGCGGAACTTGGCCATTTCCGCCTCGGGCATGGTGTGGACCTTGCGCGTGGTCAGGAAACTCTTGAGCGTTTTCGCTTTCGATGCATCCCACGACAGGCTGCGCCGGCCCAGATTTTCGCCGGACAGGCTCCAGATGATCTTCTGGTCCTGCTCGGGGATCGTGTCCCACTTCTTCTTGTTCCAGAAAGTCGAGAAGGTGGCGCCGAACCAGCCTTCCGGAATTTCGGTGGCGGACTTGGCGTATTTGTCGATCTTGAAGGCGAGCAGGTCGTCGGGTGTCAGGCCGACGAAGGCGTCGACCACGCCCTTCGAGACGATCGGGTAGATGCGCACCGCCGGGCCGGGAACGATGTTGGCGCCCGCCAGCTTCAGCGCCTGTGCCGGGATCGACGGCAGGGTCCAGACCTTGATCGTCTTCAGCGACGCCACCGACACAAGCGGCGTGTCGGACATCGAATACCACAGGCCGTCGGGCGCGCCGAAATAGCCGACCATTTCGAGGTCCTTGTAGTTCGCCTTGTCCTTGAAGAATTTCTGGTACATGCGCCACAGGGCGACCGCGCGACCGACGCCGGTGACGGCCATCTGCGGATGGATGCTGATCTGGGTCGACGGCACCAGCTTGCGCAGGAACGCGTTGAATACGAAGGCGCCGTCAGCGGTGCCCTTCTGGACCATCACCATCTGAAGCGGCGGCGGCGCCAGCCGGCAGGCCGGCACGAAGCGGATCGAGACCCGGCCTTCCGTCGCTTTCTCTATTGCCTTGGTCCAGGGCTGGAGAATGCCGTGGCTGATCACATGCTTCGGCGTCACGAAGCTGCAGAACAACAATTTAGTCTTGGCTTGCGCCGGCGCGGCCGCAAGGCCCGTTGCGGCGGCCCCGGCCGCCAGAACGCCGGTAACGAACGCTTTTCTCATGAGTCTTCCTCTCCCAGACGCCCCGATCGTCCGTCGGGGCCACCGTCCGCATGATCGCCGCTGGGCGCGCATCCGTCAACCGAACGTTGATTTGACAACAGCACCGGTTTCCTGGCCGCCGACGCTTGATCCGCAGCGGTTCGCCCGGCATTCTCTGCCCCGATGAACGGGGCGATGATCCTTCGCCGGGTCCGCCGCCGGGCATGACGCAGGATTGAACGCCAGTGGGGTTGGCTTTGCCGCGCCGGCGCGGGAAGATGGCCGATGAGCCGCTTCGATTCCAGGACAGCTGCATGACCGACGAATCCCGGACGGACGGTGGCGTTACGGAAGGGACGGCCGCGGACGGAACGGCCGGGAACGGCCCGCGCGTGCGGCGGCACTTCCTCGCCGAAGCGCCGGCGCGGCTGCGCTTTCTCAACATCGCCGCCGCCCTGGGGCTGGTCGCGCTGCTGTTCTTCGTTCTCGTCGTCGGCCGGGACTTCCTGGTCCCGTTCGTGGTCGCCATCGCGATCTGGTACCTGATGATCGCGCTGAAGGAGTCCTTCAAACAGAGCACGAAATACACCCGCATTCCCGTGCCGGACGCGATCGCCATGATCCTCGCCATCGCGGCGACCGTCCTGGCGATCACGTTGATCGTGGTGCTGATCAACTCCAGTATCAACGGGGTCATCGCCTCGATCCCGAAATACCAGGACCGGATCAACGACATCATCGGCAATACGCTGAAGCTGACCGGCTACGAAGGCGAGAATCCGCTGCGCGAGTTCATCGCGAACCTGCGGCCGCAGGAATATCTCTCGCGCGCGGCCAGCGCGATCGGCGGCCTGGTCCAGGATATGGGCCTGATCATCGTCTATGTGCTGTTCCTGCTGCTCGAGACCTGGACCTTCCGGCGCAAGCTGAACGCGATCGCCCGGACCGATACCCACCGGAAAAACCTGCATACAGCGATCCGGGAGATCGGCGAGGACATCAACACCTACATGCGGATCAAGACCTGGCTGTCGGCGGCCGTGGCGGTGCTGTGTTACGCGGCGATGAAGCTGGCCGGCGTCGATTTCGCCGAGTTCTGGGCCGTCCTGTTCTTCCTGCTCAACTACATCCCGACCATCGGCGCGATCCTTGCCGTGTTCTTCCCGGCCATGCTCATGATCGTGCAGTTCACCAGCATCCCGCTGATCGTTTCGGTGATCGTCGTGCTGATCGCGATCCCGACCGTGATCAACAATTTCGTCGAACCGCGCATGATGGGCCGGTCGCTCAACCTGAGCTCGCTGGTCATCATCATGTCCCTGATCCTGTGGGGCAGCATCTGGGGCATCATCGGCATGTTCCTGTGCGTGCCGATCATGGTGATCCTGAACATCGTGCTGGCCAAGTTCGAAACGACCCGGCCGCTCGCCGTCATGCTGTCGGCCAACGGCAGGATCGATTCGGACCGCGCGGTCGCGGCCGGGCGGGCGGCGGAATAGCCGATGGCGGAAGCCGGAGCCCCGGCCGGTCCGGCCACCGCCGCGCCGGTCGTCCGTTTCGACGAGGTCACCGTCCGCTTCGGCGCCGAGACGATCTACGACCGGCTGTCATTCGACGTGAAGGCCGGCGAATTCCTGTGCATCCTGGGGCCGAGCGGCTGCGGCAAGTCGACCTCGCTCAGGCTGATGGGCGACCTGCTGGCGATCCAGGGCGGCCGGGTCGAGATCGAGGGCCGGACACCGGCCGAGGCGTGGGACCGGCTGGCCTATGTCTTCCAGTCGCCGCGCCTGGTGCCCTGGCGCACCGCGCTCGGCAACGTCATGCTGGGCATGGACCTGCGTTTCGACGGCATGACGAAAGCGGAAAAGTCGGCACGGGCCGGGCAACTGCTCGATCTGGTCGGCCTGGCCGCCGACACGGCCAAATTTCCGGCGATGCTCTCCGGCGGCGAGCGTCAGCGCGTGGCGATCGCCCGGGCGCTTTCGGTCGAGCCCGACATCATCCTGATGGACGAGCCGTTCTCCGCCCTCGACCTCAACACGCGGCGGCGCATGCGTCAGGAGATCATCCGGATCTGGCGCGAGACCGGCAAGACCATCGTCTTCGTCACCCACGACATCGACGAAGCCTTGGTGCTTGCCGACCGTATCCTGCTATTGTCTAACAAGCCGACCTCGGTGCTGGACGTGATCGGGATCGACGAAGCGCGACCGCGCGATATCGGCAAGACGCTCAGCCTGCGCGAGCGGCGCGAGCGACTGGTGACCCTGTTCCGCCGTCTGGAGCCGGGGGCCGTCAATGAGGAGGGAGAAATATCATGATTCGACGTAATTTTCCGCAGGCGCTCGCCGGTCTTTGCGCCGGGGCCCTAGTTCTGGGGCTCGGTGCCGCGCCGGCGGCCGCCAAGGAGAAAGTCACTTACGGCTACCTGATCGATCCGGCGCTCGAAGGCGTGCTCTACGCCATCAAGCAGGGCATCGTGAAATCCGACAAGATCGAGATCGACGGCAAGGCGCTGGCCATTCCCGCGCTGATTCAGTCCACACCCACCAAGCGTTTCGACGTCCTGATGAACGCCGTCATGGCAATCCCGCTCGCGGCCAAGCGCGGGCTCAAACTGGTCGTCCTGTCCAGCGCGCTGCGCGCCGGCAAGGGCGGGCTCGGCGCCGGCATCTGGGTCAAGAAGGACAGCCCCTACAAGACGATGGCCGACCTCAAGGGCAAGACCATCGGCAACTACGCCCTGCGCGCAACCGGTACGACCTGGATCCGCCTCGCCCTGCTCAAGAAATACAAGCTGAACGTGTCCTACAAGGGCGGCGACATGAACTGGGTGCAGATTCCGGCGCCGGCGCTGCTGACCGCGCTGGAGACCGGACGGGTCGACGCCGCGACGCTGATCCATTCCCAGGCCTACAAGGCCCGCGGCTCCGGCAACTACCGGGTGCTCGCCTGGACCAACAAGGACATCCGGGAGCTCTACGGCGTCGACACCGTGGCCGCCGTCAACGTCACCTATCCCGAGAAGCTGGCCAAGCGGCCGGACGCGTTCAGGGAATTCAACCGGATGCTGTACGAATCGGTGCAGTATGCCGTGAAGAATCCCGACGAGGTCGGCGCGGCGATCGCCAAGGGCGGCAAGATCAGCGCCGCCTATTTCAAGGCCTGGCTGGCGGACTATTCCTACTTCCCCGGCGCGGTTTCCGACGCCGACATGAAGGCGATGGAGACGATCTGGGCCGGCGCGAAGGAGATGGGCATCCTCAAGTCGGTGCCGAAGGCCGCCGACGTGGTCTGGGAGCACGCCATTCGCGAATAGGCGCCGGCCAGCCTGAGCCGGATCGTTGGACGCTCCGGCAGCCGTAACGGCCTCGGCCGCCGCCCCTATCGCTAAAGGGGCCGCCGCAGGGCGCAAGGCGCGCCTTGCGGCGCACCTTTTCACGCTCGGTGTGCTCGGCGCCTGGGCGGCCTGGGGCGCTTCGGTCGAGAGCTACCAGATGCCGGGGCCCTTCGCGGTTGCCGAGCGCCTCGGCCTGTTCTTCACCGACGCGCACGAGATCGGCCATATGTTCTGGTCGTTCGGCCACATCATCGCCGCAGTCGTCATCTCGTTCGTCCTCGGCTTCGCGCTGGCGCTGCTGCCCTGGTATCTGGGCGCCACGCGGCGGATGATGCACGGCCGGCTCACGCCCTTCCTGAACTCCTATCCCGGCATCGGCTGGACCATGCTGGCGATCATCTGGTTCGGCGTGAACGATTTCACCGTCGTCTTCGTCATCAGCATGGTGCTGATCCCCTTCGCCATCATCAACATGCGCGAGGGGCTGGAGGCGCTCGACCCGGAACTGCTGGAGATGGTGCGCAGCTTTTCGCGCCGCCGGCTGCGCGCGCTGCTGCTGCTCATCCTGCCGGCGCTGTTCCCGTTCATGTTCGCCACGCTGCGCATCAGTTTCGGCGTCTCGTGGAAGGTGGCGCTGACCGCCGAACTGTTCGGCGGCAACAGCGGGCTGGGCTACATGCTCAACCTGGCGCGCAACGATTTCGATACGCCGCTGATCTTCGGCATCATCCTGATCATCATCGCCTTCGTCTACAGCGTGGAGCGGTTCGTCTTCGATCCGGTCCAGAAGCGGCTGGCGCGCCATCATGCCGGCTGACGCGCCCGCCGCCCGTCTCGCAGCGCCTGGCGGCGTCCGGCCGCTGCCGGTCGTGCTGGCCGAGGGCCTGATCGTCGCCGCGGTGGTCGGCTGGTGGGCGGTCTCGCGCGACCTGTCCGACGCCGTGATGCCCGACCCGTGGACGGTCGCAGTGACGACGGCGGAGCTGTTTACCGAGCCGGAGCAACTCGCCCACACGATGACCAGCATGCTGCGCGTCGTCATCTCGGTGATCGCCGCGGTCGTGCTCGGCACCCTGCTCGCCTTCCTGCCGCGCCGCTATCCGGCGCTCGACGTCATCGTCTACGGCCGGATCCAGCCTTTCCTGAACGCCTTCCCCTCGGTCGGCTGGGCGATCGTCGCCAGCATCTGGTTCGGCCCGTCCCACGAAACCATCGTCTTCGTCGAGGTCGCGATCCTCACCCCCTTCTGCCTGGTCAACGTCGCCCAGGGCCTGCGCGAGCTCGATGCCGAGGCGATGGAGATGGCGCACAGCTTCAGCCGGACCCGGCGGAGGGTGTTCTTCCTGGTCACGATCCCGCTGCTCATGCCCTACATCGTGGCCGCCCTGCGCATCGCCTACGGCGTCGGCTGGAAGATCGCGCTGGTCGCCGAGCTGTTCGGCACCGAGAGCGGCCTCGGCTTCCTCATGCTGCGGGCGCAGACCCTGTCCGACGCCGCCACCGTGTTCGCCGCCTGCTTCGCCGTCGTGATCCTGTTCATCGCCGGGGAAAAGCTGGTAATCGATCCGCTGGCCCGGCGGGTCCGGTACAATTGAAGCGCAAGCGACAGGTTTGAGAAAGGTTCGACCGATGACCGCCATCCGGTTCAGCAAAATCCCCGGTCCGCCGGACATCGCCGTCGACGAGGCCGGCGAAGGCCCGCTGCTCGTCTTCATGCACGGCATCGGCGGCAACCGGACCAACTGGACCGAACAGGTCGAGGCCTTCGCCGCCCGCGGCTTCCGCGCTGTCTCGTGGGACGCCCGCGGCTACGGCGACAGCGACGATTACGAGGGACCGCTCGACTTCAGCGACTTCTCGCACGACCTCGCCCGGCTGCTCGACCATTACGGCGTCGAAAAGGCCCATCTGTGCGGCCTGTCGATGGGCGGCCGGATTGCCCAGGATTTCCACGCCCTCTATCCGGACCGGATCGCGACGCTCGCCCTGGTCGCCACCTTCGCCGGCCAGAGCAATTTCTCGCCGGCCGAGCGCGAACGCTTCGTAGCGCTGCGCCTGAAGCCGCTCGCCGAGGAGGGCAAGGAGCCGAAGGATATCGCCCCGGTCGTCGCGTCGACCCTGCGCGGGCCGGACGCGACGGAAGAGCAGTATGCGCGGCTGGTCGCCAGCATGGCGGCGCTGCACAAGGAAAGCTACATGAAGACGGTGCGCGCGACCTCGATGTTCGAGCGCACGGCCGAGCTCGAATCGATCCGCGTACCGACCCTGCTGATCTACGGCGACGGCGATTCCCTGACCACGCCGGAGATCGGCCGCGGCCTGCACGACCGGATCGCCGGATCGGAATTCGTCGTCGTTCCCCGGGCCGGCCATCTGATCAATCTGGAAAAGCCGGCGGAGTTCGACGCCGCCCTGCTGCCGTTCCTGACGAAGCACCGCGATCTCGCCCGTTGACGCGTCATGCCGCCTGACACCCCGTCCGAAACCCCGGCTTCGCCCGCCCCCGAGGCCAAGGTGGTCTATCGCGGTTACAGCCAGGCCGAACTGGACGCGCAGTACAACCAGGCGACGCTGGTGCCCGATATCAGCGGCTATCTCGACGCCTGGGATACGGAGAGCGCGCGGGTCCGCGACACCCAGGCCTGCCGGCTCTCCGTACCCTACGGCGACGGTCCGGCCGAGACCCTCGACATCTTTCCGGCGGAGAACGGGGCGGACGGCGTGCCCGTCATGCTGTTCATCCACGGCGGCGCGTGGAAGGCGCTCTCCAAGGACAGTTTCAGCTACCCGGCCGGGCCGTTCGCCGCGGCGGGCGCGGCCTGGGTCGCCGCAGATTTCTCCCTGCTGCCGGAGGCGAGCCTCGACGAACAGGTGCGCCAGAACCGGGCCGCCCTGGCCTGGCTGTGGCGCAACGCGCGCAGCTTCGGCGGCGACCCCGACCGGCTCTATGTCTGCGGCCACTCCTCCGGCGCCCATGTCGGCGGGACGCTGGTCCAGGACGGCTGGCGCGCCCGGTCCGGCCTGCCGGAAGACGCGATCAAGGGCGCGGTGCTGGTCAGCGGCATGTACGACCTGGAGCCCGTGCGCCTGTCGGCGCGCAACGACTATGTCCGCCTCGACGAGGTTGCGGCGCGGCGGCTGAGCCCGATCCACAACATCCCGGAGCGCTTGCCGAAGCTGGCGCTGTTCTGGGGCAGCGGGGAACTGGACGAATTCCGACGCCAGTCGCGCGCCTTTGCCGAGGCGCTGTGGGCACGGGGCCATCGCGCCGAAGCCATGGAGATCGCCGACGCCAACCATTTCGACATGGCCGACGGCTTCGCCGACAGCCGCAGCGCGATCCTGCGCAGTTGTCTCGGCATGATGGGGCTGCTGTAGGCCGATGCCCGGCACAACCGGTCCCGAAACCGGCCCCGATCCCGAAACCGATCTCGACGATATCCCCTGGCCGACGGTGCGCGCGCAGCCGCTCGACGCGGCCGCCCTCGCCGCAAGCCGCGCGGCGGCGATGGCGCAACGCCCGGCCGGGCCGGTCTGGGTCTTCGGCTACGGCTCGCTGATCTGGAACCCGGCGTTCGAACCGGCCGAACGCCGCCGCGCCGTGCTGCACGGCTATCGCCGCGCCTTCTGCTTCTGGACTATGTCGGCCCGCGGCACGCCGGAGCGGCCGGGCCTCGGCCTGGGGCTTGAAGCCGCGCCGGGCGCCGCCTGCCGCGGCGTCGCGCTCAGGATCGGTGCGGTGAGCGAAGCGGCGGACCTGGAACGGCTCTGGGCGCGGGAAATGTACTCCGCCGTCTACCGGCCGGCCTGGGTGCCCCTGCTTCCCGCGGAAACATCCGAAGGGCCGGACCCGGCGCCCTTCGCCGCGCTCGCTTTCGTCGCCGATCCGGGCCATCCGCAATACTGTCCGCCGCTCAGCGACGCCCAGAAGGCCCGCATCGTTGCCGGAGCCGCGGGAAAATTCGGCCCCTGCGCGGATTATCTGGCGGACATGGTGGCCCATCTTGCCGAGTCCGGCGAACCGGACGGCGAACTCGAAGCCCTGCTCCGAAGGGTGCGGGAAATCGAAGGACGAAGGGCCCCTCCAGGCCGCCGCCCGGCCGTTTCCGCCGGCTGACGACCGTCGCCGGGCCGCGCGCTGCCGCGCCGGCCACGGAGCGAAAACGCTACCGGCCGGCGAATTGCGGCTTTCGTTTCGCCATGAAGGCGGCGACGCCTTCGAGATGGTCTTCGGTCCGGGCCGAACGGATCGTGCGGTCCGCCTCCATGTCGAGGCAGGTCTTGAGGTCGGCGACGCCGGCGCGGTTGAAATTCTCCTTCATATAGCGCAGCGCGACCGGCGGGCCGGCGGCGATCGCGCCGGCCAGTTCGCGCGCCCGGGCGGCGAGCGCCGTATCCGGCACGACTTCGTTGAAGATGCCGAGCCGGTGCGCTTCCGCGGCATCGACCCGGCGGCCCGTGAAGTAAATCTCTCTGGCCCGGCCCGAGCCGACCAGCCGGGTGAGGAACCAGCTTCCGCCATAGTCGCCGGACAGGCCGATGTTGACGAATCCGGGGGCGAGGAAGGCGCTTTGGGCGGCGATCCGGATATCGCAGGCGAGCGCGATCGACATGCCTGCGCCGGCCGCCGGGCCGGGCAGGACGGCGATGGTCGGCGTGGCGAGGTGGTAGAGCCGCAGCGTCAGCGTGTCCTGCTTGTGCTGGAGGCCGCGGATCGCATCGTCCGCGCTTTGGCGCGGCGCGTCCGCCGCACCTTCGTTGAAGGGCCTGCCGAGACCCGTCACGTCGCCGCCGGCGCAGAAGGCGGTTCCGGCGCCGGTGATAATCACCGCCCGCACTTCGGGATCGGCCTCGACCCTGAGCAGCGCTTCGCGCAGGGCCGGCGTCAGCGTATCGCCCAGCGCGTTGCGCTTCTCCGGCCGGTTCAGCGTGATCGTGGCAATGCGGTTTTCAACCGAGCACAGCAGTTCGTCCGTGCCCAGGTCGAGCGTGCGTGGCGCCATGCTCGTTCTCCGGGGTTCGTTGGCTCGTGCGCGTCCGGACGGATGACCGGGGCGCATCGTCATTCCGCCGCTTCGGCCAGCAGGCAGTCGTCGTCGAGCGGTTCGACCGGGCTCAGGTCGCGGTGGTGCTGGTGGTCCGGCCGCTTGTGGCGGGTCAGGGCGTTGGCGACCGGGTTGAGGATCAGCGAGAAGATGGTGCGCGGCCAGGGCGTCATGTTGATCGACGAGCCGTGAACCAGCGTGTCGCCGAAGATCAGCACCGTGCCGGGCGGCCCCTTGGCGGCGACCAGCCCGCCATCGGCGACCAGGCCGGCCACGGTCTCGTCGTCGACCACCCAGAGCGGATAGCTCGTCGTCTCGGTATCCAGCGTCGCCGGGGCGGCGCCGCGCCGGTGCGAGCCGCGGATGAAGACGATCGGCCCGTTGAACTCGTTCACCTCGTCGAGCAGCACATGCAGGTTGAGCGCCAGCGGCTCGGGCACGCCGTCCTCGCCGCGATGGGTCGCGAAATCGTAGTGCCATTGCCAGACGTCGCCGGAGAAGGCCGCCTTGGCGTTCACCTTGACCTGCTGGACGTAGAGCGCGTCGCCGAGAATTTGCTTCGCCGGCTCCACGAGCCGCGGATGGCGGACCAGCCGGGCATAGACCGCGCTGCGCAGGTGCAGCGCCATCGCGGTGCGCACGGCGTCGCTCTGCTTCTCGCGGAAGTTCTCCGGCCGGCGTTCGGCGAACAGGCGCGGCAGTTCCGCCTTCAGGACCGCGACCTCCTCGGGCGAGAACAGCGACGGCAGGATCAGGAAGCCGTCGTCCCGGAACTGCGCGATCTGTGCGTCGGTCAGTTGCATGAGTTTCCTGCCCGGCGGCGGGGCCGGCTCACGCCGCCAGCGCGGCGACGTCCTCCGGCGGGGCGAAGCGGGGGCCGTGCCGGTCGGCCAGCGCCTTGCACTGGTCCTCGAACGCCGCGGCGCCGACCTGGCCGACCCAGGAGAGCACGCCGCCGGTATACATCGGGAAGCCCCAGCCGAGGATCGAGCCGACATCGGCGTCGGCGCGCTCCGTTACCACGCCTTCTTCGCGGCAGCGCAGGGCCTCGACCGACTGAATGTGGAGCAGCCGGCGCTTGACCTCCTCGACATCCGGCTGTTCGACGGCGCGCGGGAAATGGCGGCCGATCTCCGGCCACAGGCGTTTGGGCCCGCCCTCCGGCCAGTCGTAGAAGCCCCGGCCCGCCTTGCGGCCCGGCCGGTCCAGCGTCTCGACGAACAGTTCGAACACGTCGTCCGCCGGATGGCCGACATAGGCGTCGCCCAGATCCTTCTTCCACTGGCGCCGGATGGCGAGCGACAGGCCGAGGCTGGTGTTGTCGACGACCTCGAGCGGGCCGACCGGGAAGCCGGCGATCTTGCCGGCATTCTCGATCAGGGCCGGCGCGACGCCCTCCTTGAGCAGCGCGACGCCTTCCATGACGTAGGTGGCGAAGACCCGGCTGGTGAAGAAGCCGCGGCCGTCGTTGACCACGATGGGCGTCTTGCCGATGGCCTGGACGTAATCGAGGGCGAGCGCGACCGCGGCGTCGCCGGTCTCCGCGCCGCGGATGATCTCGACCAGCGGCATCTTCTCGACCGGCGAGAAAAAGTGGATGCCGATGAATTGCGCCGGCCGGGCGCTGGTCCTGGCGAGGCCGGTGATCGGCAGGGTCGAGGTGTTGGAGGCGAAGACGGCGTCGTCGGCGAGGCGCGCTTCGGCGGCTTTCGTCACCTCGGCCTTGATCGCGCGGTCCTCGAACACGGCCTCGATGACAAGGTCGCTGCCTTCCAGGGCGGCGTAGTCGTCGGTCGGCGCGATGCGGTCGAGCAGGGCGGCCATCTGCGCCTCGCCCATCCGGCCCTGCTTCACGCGCTTTGCCAGCGGCGCGGCGGCGCGCGCCTTGCCCGCTTCGGCGGCGGCCCGGTCGACGTCCATCAGCACGCAGTCGATGCCGTGGCCGGCGCTCACCGACGCGATCCCCGCGCCCATCATGCCGGCGCCGAGGATGCCGAGTTTGCCGATCTTCGCCTTCGGGATGCCTTCGGGCCGGCCCTTGAGCTTGCGCGCCCTGGCCATCTCGAAAAAGCCGGTGCGCACCATCGCCTTGGTCACCGGATGGCGGATCATGTTGACGAGATACTTGCTCTCGACCCGGAGGCCGACGTCGATGTGGCGCTGGCAGCCCTCGTAGACGCAAGACAGGATCGCCTGGACCGCCGGGTAGTTGCCGTAGCTGCGCTCCCGCCCCATGGCGTTGGCCGCCGGGAAGAGTTGCATCCCCGTCGGGCTCTGCACATCGCCGCCGGGAATGCGGAATCCCTTGCGGTCCCACGGCTGGGTCGCGTCCGGGTTGTCGAGCGCCCAGCGTTTCGCCGCATCGAGCAGGTCTTCCGGCGGCACCACCTCGTCGACCAGCCCCATTTTCGCTGCCTGGGCGACCGTGTGCTTCCGGCCGTCGAGCAGCATCTTGAGGCCCGCCTGCAGGCCCAGCATGCGCGGGATGCGCTGGGTGCCGCCGCCGCCCGGCAATACGCCGAGGCCGATCTCCGGCAGGCCGATGCGCGCCTTCGGATTGTCCGCCGCGATCCGGTAGTGGCAGCACAGCGCGGTCTCGAAGCCGCCGCCGAGCGCGTGGCCGTTGATCGCCGCGACGAAGGGCTTGCCGCAGGTCTCCATCGCGCGCCCGATCTTGTCGAACATGAGGAACTGGGGCAGCAGTGCCTCGACGCTCAGATCCTCGAGAAAGCCGTCGATATCGGCGCCGGCGATGAAATCGTCCTTGGCCGAGGCGATGACGACGCCCTTCACCGCGTCGTCGGCGATCGCCTTTTCCACCTCGTCGCGGAAGCCGGCCATCGTGGTCTCGTTCATCACGTTGACCGGGCGGTCCGGGATGTTCCACGCGATGACCGCGATGCCGTCGGCGTCGATGCTGGTTTCGAACATGGCGGGAGGGTCCTTCCGGGGCTGGCGCAGTCTGGCCGGACTATAGGGATGGGGGGTTGAAAGACGAAGGGTCCGGGTGTCACATTCGTCCGGCAACCCCGACCCAAGGGCAGGAACAATCCCGATGAACGACGCCGCCCGCGCGAGCGGGATTCGACAGGAGGCGAGGCCGGACGCGGGCCGCATCGCGACCGAACGGCGGGGCGGCCTGTTCCTGATCGGCATCGACCGGCCGGCGAAATACAACGGCTTCACGCCGGAAATGTGCGTCGGACTGGCCGAAGCCTACTCGGCGTATGAGGCGGACGGCGATCTGCGCTGCGCCGTGGTCCATGCCGCGGGCGCGCATTTCACCGCCGGGCTGGAGCTGAGCGCCTTCGACATTACGGAGCCCGAGTTCTTCCCGCCGGACCTGGTCGACCCGTTCGACCTGCGCCCGCCCTTCCGCACCAAGCCGGTGGTCGCGGCGGTCAAGGGCATCTGCTTCACGCTGGGCATCGAACTGATGCTGGCGGCGGACGTCGCGGTCGCCGAGGAAGGGACACGCTTCAGCCAGCTCGAGGTCAAGCGCGGGCTGATGGCCTTCGGCGGCGCGACGATCCGCTTCGTCGAGCGCGCCGGCTGGGGCGACGCCATGCGCTGGCTGCTGACCGGCGACGAGTTCGACGCCGAAACCGCGCTGCGGCTCGGCTTCGTGCAGGAGGTCGTGCCGCCGGGCGAAGGCCTGGACCGCGCCGTCGAACTGGCCGGAAGGATCGCGAAACAGGCGCCGCTCGCCGTGCGCGCGACCCGGGAAAGTGCCGCCGTCTCGGTGCGACGGGGTCCGGAGGCAGCGGTCCGGGCCTTCCGGGGCCAGCTTGCAGAGATCGCCGCGAGCGAGGATTTTGCGGAAGGCGTCCGCTCCTTCGTCGAGCGGCGCGAAGCCGAATTCAGGGGACGTTAGGAGACGCGGCCATGCCCGACTACGACAATATCCGCCAGCAGCACGACATGGGCGGCCTCGACAAGGGGCCGGTCGCGCCATCCGAGCACGAGATCGTGCTGTGGGAAAAGCAGGTCGAGGCGACCATGCGGCTGCTCTCCATGCGCGAGGACAAGATCGTCACCGTCGACGAGTTGCGCCGCGGCATCGAGGAACTGCCGCCGGAGCTCTACGACACCATCGGCTATTACGAGCGCTGGATCATGTCGCTGAGCAACATCCTGGTCGAGAAGGGCGTGCTCGGCCGCGCTGAACTCGACGCGCGGGTGCGCGACCTGGAGGCCGGGGCATGAGCGCGCCGCCCTTCCGGCCCCGGTTCGGTCCGGGCGACGCCGTCACCGTGTCGGCCCGCTTCCCGACCGGCCGACGGCATCTCCGCACCCCCTTCTACATCCGCGGCAAGACCGGCGCGGTCGAGCGGGTGTGCGGCGCCTACAGGAACCCGGAGGAACTCGCCTTCGGCACATACGACGGCGCGCGCCTCCCGCTTTACCGGGTGCGCTTCGACCAGGCCCATGTCTGGGACGACTATGCCGGCAATCCCGCCGACACGATCGATATCGAAATCTACGAAACCTGGCTCGAGCCGGCCGCCGCAGGAGACGACAGCAATGCCGCATGATGCCCCCGAACATGCCCCCGGTCATGCCCACGACCACGATCACGCCGCCATCGAGGCCGACGAGCCGCAGGGCTACTACCAGCATCTCGCCGCGGCGACGCGCAGCCTGCTGATCGAGAAGGGCGTGTTCAGCGCCGGCGACATGCGCGCGATGATCGAGAAGATCGACGAACGCTCGCCGGCCGTCGGCGCCAGGATCGTCGCCCGCGCCTGGACGGACCCGGACTTCCGGGAACGGCTGCTGGCGCAGGGCAAGAAGACGATGAAGGAGGAGATGGACATCGACCCGGTGGTCGCCGACATCGTCGTCGTGGAGAACACCGCCGACGTCCACAATGTGGTCGTCTGCACCCTGTGCTCCTGCTACCCGGTCTTCATCCTCGGCCGGCCGCCGGACTGGTACAAGAGCTACGCCTACCGCAGCCGGACGGTGCGCGATCCGCGCGGCGTGCTGCGGGAGTTCGGCACGGAGATCGACCCCGGCCGCGAGGTCCGCGTCCACGATTCGACCGCCGACATGCGCTACCTCGTGCTGCCCATGCAGCCCGAAGGCACCGAAGGCTGGCCGGAGGAGAAGTTGGCCGTGATCGTCACCCGCGACACCATGGTCGGCGTCGCCGAGGCGCAGGCGGCGGGGTAGGGCGGGCGGAGGCGATCCTCTTAGACAGGCTCTCGATTATTGCCCTTCGACAAGCTCAGAACAGCCTGATTACGCGCCTGCTCAAGCAGTTCGGTCCGATCAATTTTGCTTGCAAAAAGACCTTGAATGTCGATAAATCAGACATTATAGTCCTTGAAAGTCGGAAATTGATGCTTGGTGAGCATTTTCATGGTGGTCACTCTTGTCAAGCCTCAGGCCACCGCCGCCTTTCCGTCGGCAGACGTCGAAGCGCGCCTGCGCGATGAATTGATCTCGGCGGCGGAGGTCGAGGCCGATCTGCGCGGCGCGCCGTGGCCGCGAGAATCCGAGGCGCAATGTGCTGTATCAATCCATGTGGATTCCCTCGTGGTAGTTGGAATTTTGTGTGCAATCGAGCCGTTGCTGGAGTTTGAACTGCCTGAGGCTGTGGTGCGCAATGGTGGCTATCGCTCGGTCAACCAAGCTGTTGGGCACTTGATGCCACGGATAGAACGGGAATGGCGCCGGCGGAAAGGAGGCAAATGATGAGAGAGGCAGTCAAGAAAAGTGATCAAGAGGATGTCGAACGGCGAAGCCTTGGCGGTAGGTTACGCGAGGCGCGTAAATATCTTGGCTTGAAACAAGAAGATGTCGCGGTGCACCTCAACATTCCGAGAACGGCGCTTTCGGACATCGAGCACGGTCAGCGCCGGGTTGGAGCCTTAGAGTTGACGCGCTTGGCCAAGCTGTATGGACAGCAGGTGAGCTACTTTACCGGGGAAGACGCGTCGGCTGCTTCGTTACCCGCCGATGTTGCCCATATCGCACGGCAAGCGACGACCTTATCGGCTCAGGATCGAGAGGAGTTGGGACGTTTCGCTGAGTATCTGCAGGCGCGGTCGCAGTCCTCGCGAGAGTGATTATGAACGCAGACTATCGCGGCGCCGTGAGGAACGGCGCCATGGCGGCTGAGCGGCTCCATCGACAGATTGGCAGTCGCCAGCGCATTGAGCGCGATGGCGGCAACGTTGATGTATTCGGCGCGATTGTGCATCTGGGTGTGCCGCTCGTATTAAGGCCGCTGAAAGGATTACTTGGAGCCTACCTGCGCGAACCGACCTCGGGCGTTCTTGTCACTACACAGCGACCGCTCAGCATTCAGCGTTACACGGCAGCACACGAACTCGGCCATTTCCGGTTGAACCATGAACCGAGCTTGGACGACGAAGGTATATTGCGGCGGTCACCCTTCGCCGCCAATCCGGGATACAATCTGCAGGAGGTGGAGGCAGACGCTTTCGCTATGGGATTCTTGATGCCTCGCTGGTTAATCTCATGGCACGCTAAACGTCAAGGCTGGCAGCTGGATCATTTTTCCAAACCCCAAATTGTTTACCAATTGTCCTTGCGGCTCGGCGCTAGCTTTGAAGCCACTTGGCGAACGTTGCAGAGTTACAGGCTAATCAAATCGGCCACAGCGGCCAAATTTGTGAAGGTAAAGGTTCGCAAGCTCAAGGAGGCACTCCTCGAAGATTACCAGCCCTCCGACTACCGCCGCGATGTATGGCTGATAACAGAATGCGATGCCGATACCTCGATCAACGGCAGTCAACACGATCTCTTTGTGATTCGTCTCGAAGAACGTAGCGGGGGCGGATATTTGTGGGACGCCGAAGAGTTGGTGCGTAGCGGTTTTTCCTTGGTACGCGATGTGCATGAAGCAATCGATCAAGTCGGCATTGGGAATTCCACGTTTCGCAGGCTGACAATGTTTCTTCAAGAACCTAAACGGGGGCGGATTTCCTTTGGTGAGCGCCGCCCTTGGCATCCCGACCAGACACTGAACCGGTTTGAATTAGCTTACGATCTAACAGGGCCTGAAGATGAGGGGTATTCCCGGGTCGAACGCCGCCGGATTCTGGAAGCCTCATGACGGAGATTGAAGAGGAGCACAATCTCGGCGACCTCTTCGGGCCGATACGAGATCAAGGAGAGCGGCCGACATGTCTCGCGTTTGCTGCCAGTGATCTTCATGCTGGATTGAGGGAGGGTTGGGAACCTCTGTCTTGTGAGTTCCTGTTTTACCATGCACAGCGTCGGGCTACTCGGCCTCCAACAGTTGGTGCTACGTTGCCGTCTATACTTGAGGCGCTCCGATATGACGGGCAACCTCATGAGATCGGATGGCCATATCTCGCTACAGTGCCCGTAGAAGATACGCTCTGGAAACCACCACATGACATCGATGAAGTTTATCGCCGGCTAGGAGAACGCCAGCATGGAAAGGTGGACGAGATTATAGCCCTATTGGACTCCAAAAGGCCACTATTGGTGCTCTTCTACCTATCGAAATCGTTTTACCTTGCCGATCAGAAGGGCCTAGTAGATCCACCTACAGATGAACAACCTGATTATACTCGCCGACACGCGGTCGTCGCGATCGGCCACGGGAAGTATAAAGGCCGCCGTGTGGTTTTGATTCGGAATAGTTGGGGTGCTGAATGGGGGCGTGATGGTCATGCATGGCTAACTGAGGATTTTTTGAAACTACGTTTGTTTGGACTTGCTGCCTTGGAAGAGAGTACCGATGTCGCACTACCTACCGCTACAGCCTAATTGCGCAGACGCTTGGTTTCAGGCAGTAAAGTTCGTGGATGACCAAGCGCACCACGAAGCTTACAATGTAATGTTTGACGTTGCCAATCCGACGCAAGGCGCGGATTTTGACCACCCAATCGTTTTGTTGGTTGAGGAATACCTGAACACCTTCAATAAATCTGTGTTCAGTATAGCCAACACGATTTTTCCGAATGGGTTATACCGCCGCTATGGAGCGCCATATTTCATAGAAGAATTTCATCAAAGAATATTGCCGAAAGTACGTAGAACTGATCGGTGGTCAGGATATTATTTTGAGAGAATGACGGCATATTCTCATGCTGAAGGCAAAACCCTCGATCAGCTTTCGAGTATCATTGAGCGGATTCGTGATCCGCACAACAAAACTCTCAACAAGTTCGAAGTCTCCCTTTTTGATCCGTGGAAAGATATTGATAACTCCCCTTACGGTGGGCAGTGCCTCAGTTTCCTAAGTTTCAAGTTGCTGCCAGGCAAAAAAAAGAAGCTAGCTCTGACAGCATTGTACCGAAATCATTTCTACATAGAAAAGTTGCTCGGCAACCTGATAGGGCTCGGTTGGTTAATGTCGTTCGTAGCGAAAGAAAGTGGTGTTTGCGTTGGTCCTCTGACAGTCCTTTCAACCCACGCTAAAGTCGATCAGCCCGCCAAGACTAAACGCAATCAGATTGGTGAGTTGCTCCAGCGGTGTTCAGGTGCTTGGACTTGAGTGAAACGACCATGTACGGTGTTACCTTGGATTGGCAACGTCGACAGCGATACTAGGACAAGCCATAGAGCGAGAGTAAGCCGGTCTTGAAGTCGCTTTGGCCTCCGTAGCTCGGATGGCGTACACCGACGACATGAAAATTCAATCCGCTAAGCGCCTGTTGTGCATCTCGACCGATTGCAACCAAGAGCTTGGGCTTAACCATTGTGATGAGCGTGGGAAGAAAAGCCGATACAGCCCTGCGTTCGGCTAATGTGTGACGGCGATTAGAGAGCGGGTTGCCTGGGTGGTGTGGGTGGAATGGAAATACATTCCATAGGACTACCGGTCGCTCTATCATAGTGATCACTTTCCACACCGCAGCGGCCGTTCGTTCGTAAGCGTCCGGCCTGACTGACCTTGTGGCGGGTCTGTGCGAAGCCGCAGTTTCC
>VXNK01000154.1:0-3632 GCA_009840595.1 Rhodospirillaceae bacterium
AATCCGGCTGGCGACGGAGGCCGGCCAGGCGCTGAAACCTCGGGCGTCGACGGTACGCGGACCGGATTTCTCCACTCCGCCCCGGCCGGGGGCCGGGCTTCGGTCGAAATGACGGTTGGGGGGTGCGCCGGTCGAAATGACGGTTGGGGCAAGCGGCGCGCCCGTCCCGAGGGGCGAATTGAACCGCCCTATGGCCGGTGCTAGCTTCCGGGCCCATCTCCGCGGCACCGAATCCGAAACCGAAACCGAAACGGGCGCCTTCCATGCGCATCAACGGCAACGCCATCCGCCCCGGCAATATCATCGAGCATAACGGCCGCCTGTGGCGGGTCGCCAAGACCCAGCACACCCAGCCCGGCAAGGGCGGCGCCTACCTTCAGGCCGAGATGAAGGACATCCGCGACGGCACCAAGCTGAACGAGCGGTTCCGCGCCTCGGAGAGCGTCGAAAAGGTCCGGCTGGACGAGGCGCAATTCCAGTTTCTCTTCGCCGACGGCGACGAGGTCACCTTCATGGAGACCGAGACCTACGAGCAGATCACCCTGAACCGGGAGCTGCTGGGCGAACCGGCGGTCTTCCTGCAGGACGGCATGACGGTCACCGTCCAGTCCTACGAAGGATCGCCGATCGGCGTCGAACTGCCCGACAGCGTCGTGATGGAGGTCGTCGAGGCCGACGCGGTCGTGAAGGGGCAGACCGCCTCTTCGTCCTACAAGCCGGCGGTGCTGGAGAATGGCGAGCGCATCATGGTGCCGCCGCATATCGAGGCCGGCACGAAAATCGTCGTCGCGACGGCCGACGGCAGCTACATGGAGCGCGCCAAGTAGCCCGGACCTGCCGTCCCGCGGCGCTCCGGAACACAAGGCCGGCGGCCATGGCCCTGAAACCCGCCATCGTCAACGTCATGGAAGGCGCGGCGCGCAAGGCCGCGCGCGGCCTGGTGCGCGATTTCGGCGAGGTCGAGCAGCTTCAGGTTTCGCGCAAGGGGCCGTCGGATTTCGTCAGCGCCGCCGACCTGCGGGCCGAACGGACCCTGTTGCGCGAACTGCGCAAGGGCCGGCCCGAATTCGGTTTGACGATGGAGGAGGGCGGCAGCATTCCCGGCGCGGATACCCCTAGCACCCCTGGGGACCCGGCGTCCGACCGCTGGATCGTCGACCCTCTGGACGGCACGACGAATTTTCTCCACGGCGTCCCGCACTTCGCCGTGTCGATCGCTCACGAGGCGCAGGGCCGGGTCGTCGCCGGGGTGGTCTATCAGCCGCTCACCGACGAACTGTTCTGGGCCGTGCGCGGCGGCGGCGCCTTTCTGAACCGCCGCCGGCTCCGGGTCTCGTCGCGCAGCGCCATGGCCGACGCCCTGCTGGCGACCGGATTGCCCTATCGCGGCAAGCCGAAGCATCCGGCTTACGGGGCGACGCTGGAGGCCATCCTGCCTGCGGTTGCCGGCGTGCGCCGGTTCGGCGCGGCTTCGCTCGATCTCGCCTGGGTCGCCGCGGGCCGCTTCGACGGGTTCTGGGAATTCGACCTGGAACCCTGGGACGTTGCCGCCGGCCTGCTGCTGGTGCGCGAGGCGGGCGGCGCGGTCTCCGATGCCGCCGGGCGCGACCGCGCCTGGAACGGCGCCGAGGTGCTGGCCGGCAATGCGGCGCTGCACGGCGAGCTCCGCCGCCTGGTCGGCGACGCGCTGCGCGGGGCCGGGGAGTCCGGCGAATAAGCAAAATTTTCCCATAAAGCGGCTATAAAATACCATTGTCCGGCGACCCGGCCGCCGGTACAGTGAGACATCCGGGCCCCGACCGGATGCGTTGCAACATACCTTGCCGTATGGAACGACCGGAACCGGCGTCCCGGCCGCAAACTCTCCAGCGGCGGAGCCAAAGCCCTTGACCATCCCCGCGCGCTACCTGTTGCGCATGACCGCCTTTCTGGTGGTCGTCGGTGTCGGGCTGTTCATCCTCAGGGATCGGCTGCTGTCCGCCTTCGCGGCCAACCCCTTCCTCAACGGCCTGATCCTCGCCGTTCTGCTGGTCGGCATCGTGTTCTGCCTGTGGCTGGTCGCCCGGCTGTGGCGCGACGTCGGCTGGATCCGGCGCTACCAGCGCGGCCACGGCACGGCGGAGGCGGGCACCCCGGTCATGCTCGCGCCGATGGCGACCATGATCGGCGAGCGCGGCAACCGCCCGCTGCGCCTGACGGCCAGCACCATGCGCTCGATCCTCGACAGCGTCGGCGCCCGGCTCGACGAGGGCCGGGAGATTTCGCGCTACCTGATCGCGCTGCTGGTGTTCCTGGGCCTGCTCGGCACCTTCTGGGGCCTGATCGAAACCATCGAGGCGGTCGCCAGTGCAATCCAGAATCTGACGGTCGAGAGCGGCGAGAATTTCAAGACGGTCTTCCAGAAGTTCAAGGACGATCTGCTGACCTCCATCGGCGGCGCCGGGACGGCCTTCAGCACCTCCCTGTTCGGCCTCGGCGGCTCGCTGATCGTCGGCTTTCTCGACCTGCAGGCCGGCCAGGCGCAGAACCGGTTCTACACCGGGCTGGAGGACTGGCTGTCCGGCGTCACCCGCCTGTCGTCGCTGCCGACCGAATTCGGCGAGGACGAGCCCGAGTCGGCGGAGGCCTATCTTCAGGCATTGCTTGAGCATACCGCCGAGATTATGGAGAATATCCAGCAGTCGCTCACGGAATCCGAAAGGGAGCGGGCGGATACCGGCCGGAACCTCGGCGCCTTGACGCAGGAACTCGCCGCTATCGCCGAAAACATGCGCGGGGAGCAGACCCTGCTGCGCAACCTGGCGGAAGCGCAGGTCGCCCTGAAGCCGGTGCTCGACCGTCTGGCCGCCGAGCAGGCGTTCGGCCGGCAGGAGATGGTGCAGGCGCTGAATGCCGAATTCCGCACCGTCGGCAATCGCCTGATGGAACTCAACCGGGAGCAGCGTCAGGTCGTCCAGCAAACCGTTCAGGAATCCGCCGCCGCCCGCGAGCAGATGATGCAGGAGTTGCGTAACGAGTTCAGAATCCTGGCGCGCACGCTGGCTACGGTCTCGGCCCGCGGCGGCGAAAGGGCGCGCCAGACGTCGTTCGAACTGGAAGAAACGGAGCGTTAGATGGCGGGACGCAAACGGCCGCAACGGCGTTTCGATATCTGGCCCGGCTTTGTCGATGCCCTGTCGGGTCTGCTGATCGTTTTCGTGATCGTGTCGATGATCTTCATGACCGCACAGTTCTTCCTGGGTGAGGAACTGGTCGGCCGCGACCGGACCATCGACCGGCTGATGACGCAGATCGCGACCCTCTCCGAAGAGCTGGAGGACGGCAAGTCCAGGATCGAAAAGGCCGAAGGACAGATAGCCGAGGCCGAGAAGACGCTCGCCGACCTGACCGCGGAGTTCCGGACGGCGACAAGCGAACGCGACCGGCTGGCCGGCGAAAAGGCCGGACTGGAAAGCGATTTGACCGGCCTGCGCGGCCGGCTCGACGCGCTGGAATCGGACCGCAAGGCCCTGCGCGGGCAGCTCAGCGCGCTGGAGTCGGACCGCGAAGCCCTGCGCGGGCAACTCAATGCGCTGGAGTCGGACCGCGAGACCCTGCGCGGGCAGCTCAACACGCTGGAGTCGGACCGCGAG
>VXNK01000154.1:3642-39146 GCA_009840595.1 Rhodospirillaceae bacterium
GTCGGACCGCGAGACCCTGCGCGGGCAGCTCAACACGCTGGAGTCGGACCGCGAGACCCTGCGCGGGCAGCTCAACACGCTGGAGTCGGACCGCGAGGCCCTGCGCGGGCAACTCAACACGTTGGAGTCGGACCGTGAGGCCCTGCGTGGCCAGATCGGCGAACTGCGGACCGACCGGCAGGGCCTGCTCGTCAAGCTGGACACGCTGGAGAAGGACAGGCGGAGCCTGCTGCTGCGCATTGCAAGCCTGGAGGAGGATGCCGACCGGGTGGCCCTGCAGCTTGCCGAGGCGCTCAAGGCAGGCAAGGCGTCCGACGCCCGGGTCGCCGGCCTCGGCGAGCGGGTCGAGTCGCTCACGGGAGCGAAGGCGAGCCTCGAAACCCGGCTGGCGGAACGGGAGGCCGAAAACCGGCGCCTCGCCATGCAACTGGCCGACGAAATCGTGGCGCGCCGGCAAAGCGAAACCGCGGCGTCCTCGGACGCGGCGAAAGCGGCATTGCGTCAGGAAGACCTCACCGCGCGGATCGCCCGTCTCGAGGCCGACAACGCCGGGTTGCGCCAGCGGCTCGCCGATACCCTCGCGGCGCACGAGTCTGAGACGGCGCGCGGGGCGGCGCTGAGCGCCGACATCGAGAAACTGCGCGCCCGGCTGGCGGCCCGGCAACAGGGCGACGAGGCCGCGTCCGACGATGCGCAGACGGCCGACCGGTTGAAGGCGCTGACCGGCCGGATCGCGCAGCTTGAAGCGGCCAATGCCGACTTGCGCCGGCAACTGGCCGGCGTCGTGGCGTCGCGCGAGGATGTCGAGAAACGCGCACAGGAACTGGCGAGAATCGGCAAGGAAGCCAGGGAGCGGGCGCAGGCGCTCGAAAGCGCCGGAAAGCAGGCTGCGGAAGCCGCCGCCGCGAAGGCCGCGGCGCAGGCGGCCGAAAGTCAGGAACTGCGTTTCCGGCTGGCGGCGATAACCCGCCGGCTGGCTGCGATCGTGGAGGAAAACAAGCGGCTGGCGGCGCAGCTTGACGATGCCCTTGCCGCCCGGGAGGCGCTGAGCAACGAGGCTGACGAACTGGGCCGGGTGCGCGCCGGTCTGGACGAGCGGATCAAGGCGCTGGTCAAACAGATTGCGCAGCTTGACGAAGAGAACAAGCGGCTGGTCCGGCAGCTCGAGGAAGAACGCCAGGGCGGCGCCGAAGCCGAGGCGCGGGTCGCCGACCTGACGGAACGGCAGGCGGCGCTGGAGCGGACGCGGGCAGAGCTTTCCCGCGAGCTATCGAAGCTCAGGGACCGGAATGCGCAACTGCGCGCCAATCTCGTAGCGGCGCTGCGCGACCGCGGTTCCCTGGGCAGGACGGCCGCGACGCTGCATGAACAGCAGGCCGACCTGATCGCGCGCCTGGATGCGGTCGAGAAAGAGCGCGAACAGTTGCGCAAGCGGCTGGCCGCGGCACAGAAGGAAGGCCGGGGACTGGGCGCGCAACTCGGCGCCGCCGACCGGCAGATCGCGCAGATGCGCTCGGCGTCTGCGGCGCAGGCGCGCCAGGTGCTGCTGCTCAGCCAGCAGTTGATCGCCCTGCGCCGGCAGCTGCTGTCGATCCAGGAGGCGCTGGAAACGTCGGAGGCCCAGGGCAAGCAGCAGCAACTCAAAATCTCGGATCTCGACCGGCGGCTGAAGGCGGCGCTGGTCCGGGAGGTCAACGAACTCAAGCAGTACAGGTCCGAGTTCTTCGGCGAACTGCGCAAGACGATCGGCGCGCGCGAGGACGTCAAGATCGTCGGCGACCGCTTCGTCTTCCCGTCGTCCGTGCTGTTCGCCACCAACCGGTGGAACCTGCAGGAGGGCGGCAGGGTCGAGCTGCGCAAGCTGGCGGCGACCCTGAAGGAACTGGCGAAGGGGATTCCGGACGATATCGACTGGATCCTGCGGGTCGACGGCCACACCGACGCCCGGCCCATCAGGGGCGGTTCGAACCTCGAACTCTCCGCCAGGCGTGCGATCGCGGTGGTGACCTTCCTGATCGGGGAGGGCATCCCGGCCGGGCGCCTGCTCGCCGCCGGCTTCGGCCCGCACCACCCGATCGATCCCGGCCGGACCGCGGAAGCCTACCAAAGGAACCGCCGGATCGAGATAAGACTGACCCAGCGGTAGGGGTCCGGGCAGCGGGTTCGGATGCGGCGCGGCCCGCGCCGCCGCCACGCCCCTGCGCCGGTCTGCCGCTTGCTTCCGGCCGGGCCCGCAATCATATTCGCCGCCGCCGAACCTTCGCCGAGACCGAACGATGAAGCAGGACATCCACCCCGACTATCACGAGATCACCGTCGCGATGACGGACGGGACCGAGTTCAAGACCCGGTCGACCTGGGGTGCGGCCGGCGACCGCCTGAAGCTGGATATCGATCCGACGTCCCATCCGGCCTGGACCGGCGTGCACCGGCTGGTCGATACCGGCGGCCAGCTCGCCAAGTTCAACAAGAAGTTCGAAGACTTCGGGCTCTAGGCGGCCTCCGGCACGGCGCCGGTCGCCGGCGTGGCCGGCCCGCACCTGTCCGACGCGGCGGCGGCGCCTGGAAATAGGATCCTGCGCCGATCCTATCCGCCGGCCCGGCGCCGGCTTTCGCGGTGCATCCGGCGCAGAGACCATTCCACGACCCTGTTGAGGACCCCGCCGATCGCCGTATCGAATCCGGCGACGATGGCGTCGTTGCTTTCGCCCGCCAGAGGCGCCGACGCTTCGAAGGTCCTGGATGCGACGATATCCCGGTCGGTCCAGCGCACGAGGCGGACATGGATGCGGATGCGGATGCGTGCCGGCGCGCCCTTGTACATTTCGGCGTGGAACTCGCGCAGGTCGGACTTGAGCAGATAATCCGTTCTCAGGCCGCTGCCCTGGCGCGCGACGCCGGCGATCCGGCTGGAATTGTCGAAGGATTCGACCAGCAGGGTCTGCAGCAGGTTGGTGGCAAGGTCCGTCCATTCCGATTCGACGAGATAGTCCAGCTTGGTCGGCTGCATCTTGACCGCGATCCGGCTGCTGCGCAGGCTCGCCGAGGCGGTCGGTGTCTCGACCAGCAGTTGCGCGCGAATCCGCGGCAGGTTTGCGGCGAAACCGCTGGCCGGCCGCAGCTCGTACAGTTGCGGCGGATTGCGGTCGGCGCCGGGGATTATCGAGGTGCAGCCGCCCAGGACCAGGCCGGCCAGGCCGGCGGCGCCCAGCAGCGGCAGCAAGCGAAACGGGCGGTAGCGCCGGGTGGATCGGGTGACGGTCATCGGGCTCTCGGGTCCAGGCCGCCCTGGCGGCCGAAAAAGAAGCCGGACGGATCGCTCTCGATCCGCCGGACCAGGCGGTTGAGATCGCCCATCAGGCGGCGGCCCTCGGCGACGAACTGCGAGACGTCGTACAGACCGGCGTTGAGGAACCGGGCGACCGGCCGGCGGTTTTCCTCCACGAGCCGGGAGATATCGCGGCTCATCTTGGAGAAGGCCTCCGCGCCTTCGTCGATCTTCGCCACGGTGTCGGCCATCTGCGACAGCGAGGTGCCCAGCTTTTCGATCGACGGGCGGATCTTTTCGGTCACTTCCCTGGTTTCGCGGGCAATTCTCTTGACGTCGTCGGCGGCCTTTTCCGCCGAACCGAGAATCCGGTCGACCCGTTGCCGGTTCGTGTCGTCGAGCACCTGCGACGCGCGATCCGTCAACTCGGTGGCGCTTCGGGAAAGGCCGGCCAGGTTGTCCAGGGTGTTCGGCAGTTCCCTGAACGTCGGCTCCAGTTCCTTCGCGCGTTTCTCGGCTTCGCGGACGAAGCGGCTGGCGTCTTCCGAGGCCTTTTCGACATTGTCGAGGATATTCTCCAGCCGCTTCCGGTTGCGATCGCTGAGCACGGTCTCCGCCCGGTCGGTCAGCCGGGCCGCCTTGTCGGCCAGCGTACGCACCGAACCGATGGCGCCCGACAGTTCCTTTGCCGCCGGGCGCAGGTCTCCGGCCACGGCGCGGGCTTCTTTCGCGAAAGCGCGGGCTTCGGCCGAAAATGCAGCGAACTCTCCGGCCGCCTTGTCGAGCGACCGGACGATGGCGCCGATCCCCTTTCCCTCTGGCCCGCCGAAGGCGGTCTCCAGCCGGTCGACCGCGACAGTTGCGCGCTCGGCGAGCGTACGGAAGGCCACGACGGCTCTCGGCACCTCCTCGATCAGCCGTTGCAGGTTGGTCGGCGTACCGGGGATGCGCCGCGCGCGCTGCGCCGGGGACATCGCGCCGGCGGCGATGGGCCGGGAATCGGGCCGGCGCGCGGACGGCGCCGGCCGCTTGAGCTGGATAAAGGGGATACCTGTCAGGCCCTGCTGCTCCAGCGCCGCTTCGAAATCCGGATAGATCTGCGCCTCCGGAATCACGACGATACCGACCAGCACACGTTCCGGATTGTCCGGATCGAGCCGGATATTCTGTACCGTGCCGACCGGAATGCCGCGGTAGCGTACGACCGCGCCGTTGTTCAGGCCGGTGACGTCCTGGCGGAACTCGACCGTCAGCGGAATCCCGCCGGCGCGGCCGCCGCTGCCGCTCACCCACAACAGGAAGACGACTCCGGCAGCGATCAGGCCGAGCACGAAAGCGCCCAGAAGCACATAACTCGCTCTGGTTTCCACCGTTCCCGCCCTCCCTGTGCGGTCAGTGCCCGGAGCCGGCGGCGCTGTGCGCCGCCTGTGCGCGCGGCCCCCGGAAGTAGGCCTGGATCCAGGGATGCGGATCCTTCAGCAGCTCTTCCAGCGGCCCGACGCGGATTTTCCGGTCCACCAATACCGCGATTCGGTCGGTAACCGCGACCAATGAATTAATATCGTGTGTCACCATGAACACCGTAAGGCCCAGGCTCCGCTGCAATTCCCGGATCAGACGGTCGAAATCGGCGGCGCCGATCGGGTCCAGTCCGGCGGTCGGTTCGTCCAGGAAGACGATCTCGGGATCGAGCGCGAGGGCCCGCGCGAGGCCGGCGCGCGTGCGCATGCCGCCGGACAGCTGCGCCGGCATCCTGTCCGCCGCATCCTGGGGCAGGCCGGCCATGTCGATCTTCTGGCGCGCCAGCCGGTCGATCTGCGCCGGCGCCAGACCGGTGTGCAGCTTCAGCACCAGGGCGATATTCTCCGCCACCGTCAGGCCGCTAAACAGGGCGCCGTTCTGGAACAGCACGCCGATCCGGGCCAGCAGCGCCTTGCGCGCGCGGCCGTGCAGCGCCGCCAGGGCCTGCCCGAGAACGCGGACTTCCCCGGCGCTCGGCCGGTTGAGGCCAATAATGCTGCGCATCAGCACCGTCTTGCCGCTGCCCGAGCTGCCGACGAGGCCCAGCACCTCGCCGGGCCGGACGTCGAGATCCAGGCCGTCGTGCAGCAGAATGTCGCCGAACCGGTTTTCCAGCCCGCGTACGCTGACGGCCGGTTGCGGTTTTTCCGCCGCGGTCGCCCGCCCGGTCATATGTTCAGCCAGGACAGGGCCATGGCGAAGGCGGCGTCGATGAGGATGACCGTAAAGATCGCCTCGACGACGGATGTCGTGGTCCGCCGGCCGACGCTGGCCGCGCTGCCGGTCACCTTGAAGCCCTCGAAACAGCCGATGATCGCAATGGCGGCTGCAAAGAAGGGGGCCTTGGCGAGGCCGATCAGGAAGGCCGTCTCGTCGACCGCATTGGACAGCCGCTCCAGGAACAGCGGGATGCCGATATCGAGCAGCGCGAGGCTGACGACGGCGCCGCCGGCCAGTGCGACCAGGTCGGCGTAGACGGTGAGCAGCGGCAGGGCAATGACGAGGGCCACGATCCGCGGCACCACCAGCATCCCGACCGGATCGAGGCCGATCACGCGCATGGCGTCGATCTCCTCGTTGAGCGACATGGCGCCGATCTGGGCGGTGAAGGCGCTGCCGCTGCGCCCGGCGACCATGATGGCGGCGAACAGCACGCCCAGTTCGCGCAACACCGCGACGCCGACCATGTCGACCGTATAGATGCCGGCGCTGAACTTCTGCAGCTGCAGGGCGCCCATGAAGGCGACGACGACGCCGATCAGGAAAGCGAGCAGGCCGACGATCGGCAGGGCGTTGAGCCCCGTGGCCTGGAGATGGTGGAGCGTCGCCCGGCCGTCGAGCGTCCAGGGCCGGACGAACACCTTTGCGACCGCGCCGGTGCACTGGCCGAGAAAGCCGAGCAACTCCCAGACCCGAAGGCCGACGCCGACGGTCCGCCAGCCGATCAGCGCAAGCTGGGCGCCCGCTCCGCCGGGCCGGCGGGTCCGGGACAGGTCGGCAGTCGCGGCTTCGGCGTCGGCGACGCGGCGCAGCAGGCCGCGAAAGCGCCTGTCGACGCCGGCGATGGCGTCCGGCGACGCCGCGGTGCGGATCAGCAGCTGGGCGCCGGCGCTGTCCAGTTCCGTCAGGCCGCTGGCGTCGACCTCCCGGACCGTCCGTCCGGCCAGACCGGCCCGCTCGAGCCGCCGCGACAGGCGGTCGACCTGGGCCAGCCGCCATACGCCGCCGACGCGCAGGCGATTATCGTCCTCCAGATCGAACCAGGCGGGCGGCCGGTCGCGGGAGGAGGAAGCGGAAGTTTCGGTCACGCTGCGCATCCGGCTCGCGGTACATCAGGCGACAATATCGCGGACGCCGCCACGCCCGAAAGGGTCATTTCGGGCCGGTCCGGACGCACACATGCAATTTTTGCATTGCAGCAATGCTCATTCGTCCGCAGGAAAGATTATTGCTAATATATTGAATTTTAATGCCTAAAATTTTTTGCATTGCAAAATTTCGCTTGAAATTGCGCGGTGCGATTGGCATATTGGGACAGCGGCTCACGCCCGTGCCGGCGATCGATTCGCCGGCGCCTGTCGCGATGTTTGTCTTGGGCGTTTCCTCCCTAAACTTGGGCCGTGCCACCGCACGGCCCAATTTTCTTGGCCCAGTCGTTCGGGGCCCAGTCGTTCGGGGCCCAGTCGTTCGGGGCCCGGTCGTTCGGGGGCCCGGTCGTTCGGGGACCCGGCGCTGTTGCCGCGGGTCAGGACTCGCCGGGCAGGCGGGTGTCGCCGGGGCCGAGCGGGCGCTGCATCAGAACCGCATCGACCCACCGGCCGAGCTTGAAGCCGACCGACGGCAGCGTGCCGGCCCGGCGGAAGCCGGCCTTCTCGTGCAGACGGATCGACGCCAGGTTGGCCGAATCGCCGATCACCGCCAACATCTGCCGGTAGCCGAGCGCCGTGCAGCGTGCGACCACGGCGTCGAGCAGGGCGAGACCGATGCCCCGCCGTCCGTAACCGGGCGACACATAGATCGAATCCTCGACGGTATAGCGATAGCCGACCCGCGTCCGGTAGAGCGCGGCATAGGCATAGCCTGCGACTGCGCCGTCGAGTTCGGCGACGTAATAGGGCAGGCCGGCCTCCCGGATGGCGCGGCGCCGGGCGTCCATTTCGCCCGGCGAGGGCGGTTCGACCTCGAACGAAGCCAGCCCGTGCAGCACATGGCCGCGATAGATGCCGGCGATCGCCGCCATGTCCGCCGCGGCCGCGTCGCGGATGGTCAGGCCGGGTACGGTCGGCGCGTTCAAGAGCCTGCCGCTTCCGCCCGCCTTCGCGATCAGGCGGCCGCGGCCATCGGCGACCGGGTCAGTTCGCCGATCAGCGCAGCGAGATCGCCTGCCAGGCCGGCGAATCCCGGTGTCTTTCGGAGGCTCGCCTCGTCCATGTAGAGCGCGCGGTTGATCTCGATCTGCAAGGCGTGGACGCCGCGCCGCGGGGCGCCGTAGTGACGCGTCGTGTAGGCGCCGGCATAGGGCACGTTGCGCCGGACGACATAGCCGCACCGGCCGAGCGTGCGCCGGACGAGCTCGGTCAGGCGCCGGTCGCACGACGTGCCGTGACAGTCGCCGAGCACGATGTCGACTCGGCGCCGCCCCGAATCCGCGTCGGCCGGCCCTCCGACCGAGGGCATGGAATGGCAGTCGATCAGCAGGCAGTGACCGAATTGCGCCCGCGTGCGCTCGACCAACGCCGCGAGCGCGGCGTGATAGGGCCGGTAGCAGGCGTTGACCCGGTGCAGCGCCTCGTCGAATTGCAGCTTGCGGCGGTAGATGTCGGCGCCCGACGAAACGACCTTCGCAATGGTGCCGAGCCCGGCGGCGACCCTTGGCGAGCGCGTGTTGACGTAGGACGGCAGCGGATCGGCGAACATGCGCGGGTCGAGTTCGAACGGCTCGCGGTTGGCGTCGAGGAAGGCGCGCGGGAAACGGGCACGCAGCAACGGCGCGCCCATCGTCGGCGCAGCGGCGAACAACTCGTCGACGAAACTGTCTTCGGACTTGCGCAGGGCCAGGGCATCGAGCCGCGAGGCCTCGACGAATTCCGGCGGATAGTCGGCGCCGCTGTGCGGCGAGGCGAAAACGACCGGCGCAGTCTGACGCGCCGGCTCCAGCACGTCGAAAGCAGGAGAACGCGGCCACGCGCCGCCGTGGCCGGTGCCGGACACGGCCGGATCGGCCGGCGGAGGCGGGAAGGACATATCCATGGCGGTTCCGGGTTTACCCGATGCCGCCCGGCCTGTCACCGCCCGACCTGTAGACGCCCCACCTGTGGACACGCCATATGCGGACACTGGGGAGCGCCCCGTCGCAGCGCCGTCGGCGGTCCGCCGGCTTCCGGGCGGCTGTGCAACATCCCCGGCTGCGGCGTAACCGGCCAAAGCCTTGCATGGCTTCGCCAAGTGCGCGATATACCCGCCTTCACCCGGAACCGCCGCCGCATCCGCCGCGACGCGGCGCCGTTTTCCGGACCCGGACCGGGACGGGCGGCAACGGCCGGCAAGCGGGCGCGTAGCTCAGCGGGAGAGCACTACGTTGACATCGTAGGGGTCGCTGGTTCAATCCCAGCCGCGCCCACCATGCCGCCTACTCCGCCGGCGCCGGGAGCCGGCCCTTGATGATCTTGCGGGTCGGCGTCATCGGGAATTCGTCGACGACGACAAGCTTTTCCGGCAGCTTGTTGCGCGCGATCCGGTGTTCCATCAGGAACGCGCACAGCGTCTCCAGGTCCGGCGCCTCCGCACCGGGATTGAGCTGGATCCAGGCGCAGGCCTGCTCGCCCAGCACGTCGTGGGGCACAGGGGCGACGGCGGCCATCTGGACCGCCGGATGGGCGCTCAGCAGGTTCTCGATGTCCTGCGGATTGAACTTCACCCCGCCGCGGTTGATGATGTCCTTGATCCGGCCGGTGATGGCGACGAAGCCGTCCTCGTCCATGTAGCCGAGATCGCCGGACCTGAAGAAGCGGTCGGCGGTGAAGGCCGTCTCGTTGGCCTTCTTGTTGCGCAGATAGCCGGGGAACACCATCGGGCCCCGGATCTGGATTTCGCCTTCCTCGCCGCGCGGCCGTTCCGCGCCGGTTTCCGGGTCGGCGACGCGCACGGTGCTGCCGGGCGAGGCGCGGCCGGCGAAGACGGCGGATTTCCCGATGCCGTCTCCCGGCCGGGTGAACATGCCGGCCTGCAACTCGGTCATGCCCCAGAGCTGGCAGACCCGGCAGCCGGGCCAGGCCTCCTGCAAGGCGTGCAGCATCGCCGGCGGCGCGGCGCTGCCGGCGAACAGGCACATCTTCATGCTGCTGAAATCGTGCTTCCCGATCAGGCCGGCCGCCGTCATGGCCGCGCCGTGGGCCGGCGCGAACCAGACCGCCGTGGGCCGCATCTTCTCGATCGATTCTGCCAGCGCCGGCGGCGTGAAAGCGGGCAGCAGCAGGTTCGCCATGCCGGTGACGAGGCCGAGATGGAAGGCGTAGAGCCCGTAGAGATGGGTGAACGGCGCGGCGGTCAGGATGCGGTCGTCGGCGGTCAGGCCCTTCTCCGGCGCGCTCATCCGGGCGTTCGACAGCATGTTGTGGGAATTGAGCGGCACGCCCTTGGGCGACGACGTCGTGCCCGAGGTGTAGAGCAACAGATGCGGGTCGGCCGCCGAAGGCTCGTGGCCGATCTCGATATCCGGATCGGCGGCGATCAGATCGTCCAGGGAGAGCGCGCCGTCCGGCGCGTCGCCGACCGCGATGACATGCCTGAGCGTCGGCAGCTGGGGCTGGAGGTCGAGCGCCGCCTGTGCCGCCGACCAGTCCTTGCCCACGCCCATGCAGACGATCGCCCGCGAGCGGCCGTGGTTGACCAGCGTCTGGAGTTCGGCGTCGCGGTAGGGCATGTGGATCGTCTGGACGACGCCGCCGAACCAGGTCACGGCCAGGTTGGCGATGGCGAATTCCGGAATGTTCGGCAGTTGCACCGCCACCACGTCGCCGGGGCGCAGGCCGAGTTGCCACAGGCCCCCGGCAACCCGCTCGGCGGTGTCGCGCACCTCCTTCCAGGTGAGCGTCCGGCCGGGCAGGACGTAGGCCGGCGCGTCCGGCCGTTCGGCGGCATTGCGCTCCAGATACCGGCGCTGGGTCTCGTTGCGCCACCAGCCCTTCTCGACATAGTCGCGCGCCTGGTCCGGCGGGTAGTTCATGGCGGCGCGCAGTTCCAGCGCGTCCTCGCTGTAGCGGAAATGGTCGAGATGGGGGGTGAAGCGCTCGGTGCGGAAGCGCTTGCCGCCGCCCAGGTCGAGCAGCCGGACATAATGGCCCGTGCGGAAGCGCCGACGCTCCATCAGGGTGCGGATATAGAGCACCTGGTTGCGGCTCAGGCCGACCCGCTCGGCGATCTGGGCGTCCGACAGGCCCATCGGCTCGCGGTGGCGCTCGATTTCCTCCCAATCCTTCTCCCGGTAGGGATCGCCTTCGCGGATCTGGTGGTTGTGCGACATCCGGAGGACGATCTCTCCGAAGGTCGCCATCATCTCCTCGGTGACGCCGATCTGGCGGCGGTTCAGCCCGCGGGCCATTATTCCGCGGCCTCCGCGTCGAGCCGGTATTCGTGGCGCAGGATCGGGTCGGCCCGGGGCGCCTGGGTGGCGACCGGGCAGACGCGCATGCACTCGAAGCACTGGGCCAGCAGCCCGCCCGAACCGACGCTCATCTTGTACCACAGCATCTTGTTGTCCGGATCGAACAGGGCGTCCTCCCGGTCGTCCTCGTCGGTCGCGCGGATGGCGTCCATGATCGCCGCCGGCACCGTCTCGTATTGCTGGGTCATCTCGGCACAGGCGGCCATGTCGTAGCGCATGACCTTCTGTTTGCCGGTTTCCTCGTCGACCTCGCCGTCGAGGCACTGGACCGGGCAGAATTTCATGCAGGGTGTGCGCTTGATCGCGCGGTACATGTTCACGCAGGACGGCGCCGGGCACGGGTTCTCCGCCATCGGCGCGTCGGGCTCCAGCTCCAGTTCGGTGAACACGCTGGCGAAATACATGTAGCCGTAGTCGGGATGGAGCAGGATGTCGCCGGCCAGCGAACGGGCGCCGATGCCGGCCAGTTCGGCGTGGACCTTCAGGCTCTGCAGCGGCACGCGCGGGCCGGCGTCCGGGTCCATGTCCGGCGGGCAGTAGATCGAGCGCAGGCCGAACTTGTTTTCGATATAGAAGGCGAGGCCGTAGGAAATCGAGTAGGCGCGCGTCTCGGTCGAGCCGAAATAGCCGAGCGCCTTGGCCGGCACGGTCCAGGCGCCCTGGGTCTGGCCGCCGACGCCGAGCGCGATCACGGACTTCACGCGCGGCATGATATCCGCCGGCCGGTAGCCGGGCGGGCAGATGCGGTTGACGGCTTCAAGGTCCGCAACCCCGGCAGCGAGCGCGCCCTTCTTCAGGCAGTAGTTGAGCACCGCTTCCTTGGCGGCGGCCTTGTCGATCTCGGCTTTTCTTTTCGGCATCGCAACGGCCTTTCCGGGTCAGGGCGTCCGCCAGTCCGGCGCGCCGCTATTCTGGGCCTGCGCCGCCGCATCGCGCAACAGGCGCCGCAGCATATTGCCGTTGCCCGGATTGCGCGGGATTTCGTTGCAGATGAAATAGCCCTTGGGCCGCATGAAGCCGGGCAGGTCCGAGGCCCGGACATGGGCGTCGAGCGCGGCGGCTTCGGCGTCACCCACGATGCAGCCGACGACGATCTGGCCCCAGCGCTCGTCGGGCAGGCCGATGGCGCAGCAGTCGTCGACGCCCGGCGCGGTCTGCAGCACGGCCTCGACCTCGCCGGGATGGATGCTCTCGCCGCCGGAGCGGATCATGTCGTCGACCCGGCCGCGCAGGGTGAAATAGCCGCGTTCGTCCAGGGTGACGACGTCGCCGATGCGCACCCAGCCGTCCTGCACCTTCTCCGCCGTGGCGTCGGGCCGGTTGAGATATTCGCTGAAGATCGTGTCGGCGTCGGCGGCGACCAGCAGTTCGCCCTCCTCGCCGGGGTCGATAAGGTCGTCCGGCCCGCCCCCAAGGGCGACCACGCGCAGCCGGGTGTAGTAGCCCGGCCGCAGCGCCAGGTGGTCGCCGACCGGCGCCGGGTTGTAGGCCGAACACATGGTTTCCGTGGTGCCGTAGATGTGGCGGATCTCGGCATTCTCCCAGCACCGGGCCATGTGGTCGATCAGCTCTTCGGGAATGTTCGAGCCGCCGTAGAGCACGCGGCGCAGCGAGCGCAGCTTTTCCGGCGCGTAGTTCGGCGCTTTCGTCAGCGCGTAGTACAGGGTCGGCGCGGCGAAGGTGTAGGTGAGCCGTTGCCGCTCGATCAGGTCGACGGCGGCCGCCGGATCGAAGGCACTCATCACTTGGTAGCTGCCGCCGAAGGCCAGTGTCACCAGGAACACGCCGTAGAAGCCGATGGCGTGGGCGAGCGGCATGAAGCCGAGCGCGCGCGTGTGCGGCCCGTGCAATACGCCACCCTGGGTCGCCAGCCACAGGATGCGCGGCTCGGTCGTCCGCTGGGCCAGCACGACGCCCTTGGGCAGGCCGGTCGTGCCGGAGGTGTAGAAGATGATCGCCGGGTCTTCGCGGCCGAGCGCCGGGCGAGGCGGCAGGTTTGCGGCATCGGCGCGGCAGGCCGCGAAATCCTCCGCAGCGCCGACAGCAGCGCCGGGCGCGAACAGCGGTGCGCCGGCCGGCAGCGCGGCGGCGACGGCCCGCACCGCATCCGGGTCCGGCAGCACGAAGGCGCCCTTCATGTCGCCGGCGGCCACCAGCCGGCCGATATCGACCGGCTTGAGGCGCGGATTGACCAGGGCCGGGACCGCGCCCAGCCGGGTAAGGGCGAGCAGCGCCAGTCCGTGCTCCAGGATGTTGGGCAGGCAGGTCGCCACCCGGTCGCCCGGCCCGATGCCGCGCGCGGCGAAACCGGCGGCAATGGCGTCGAGTTCGGCGATCAGGTCCCGGTAGCTGAATTGCCGGTCGGTCCGGTCGTCCCGAATCGCCAGGGCATCGGGCGACCGGTCGGCCTGGTTCCAGACGAGGTCGTAGGCCGTCAGGGGGGCGGTCGGCGCGGTCATCCGCTTACCAGCCCGGCCGGTTCTTCCACCACCAGTCCGGCTTGTAGCGCTTGCCGTAGCCGAGCGCGTTGTCGAGCCACAGGGCGATCCGCCGGCCCGGGCCGGCGGCGAGCTTCTTCCACAGCTGGAAATAGACCCTGCCCAGCGCCGTCTCCGGCAGCTTGTTGTAGGGGCAGACGCGGATGCAGATGCCGCATTCGGTGCCCTGGTTGGCCCAGAAGCGGAAGCATTTCTCGCCGTCGACATTCCACTTCCTGATGCCGACGAAGTTGGAAGCGTTGTGGTAAGCGCCGTCGGGTTCGCCGGCCGGGATCGCCTTGGGCGGGCAGGCGTCCGAGCATTTGCGGCACAGGTCGCAGAATTCCTTGACGCCGAATGTCTTCGGTTTGTCGTGGACCAGCGGCAGGTCGGTGAAAATCTTGCCGAAACGCAGGCGGGGGCCGAACTCCGGCGTGATGACCAGCCCGTGCCGGCCGTATTCGCCGAGCCCGGCCTGGATCGCATAGGGAATGCACTGGGCCGTGTCGTTGAGCGAGGCGACCGCGTTGTAGCCCAGGTTGCGGATGAACTGGGCGAGCGACATCAGCGTCAGCCCGTCCTTGGAATAGCCGTAGCCCGCCGCCGTGCCGCCGAGCGCAGACGGCATGGTCTGGATCACCTTGCCGGGCATTTCCGTGCCGACGACGATACAGTGGGGCAGGCCGGCGCAGTCGGCATTCTCCTTTTCGGCGCGCGTCTTTGCGTTGAAGCGTTTGGTGTAGTGCCAGCGCAGGTCGGTCGGCGCGATGCCGATCAGGTCGGCGCCGAAGATGCGCGCGGCCTGCTTCAGCTCCAGCGTCATCTCCGCCGGGTCGTCGACCGGCTCGCGGGTCGGCGCCGGCGGGGCGTAGGGCGTGAGTTCGTCGAGGAACCCGTCGTGGCGCTCGTCCTTCAGCTTGCGCTCGATCAGCAGGTTGGCGCCGACCCAGGCGGCGTTGCGCATGGCGAAGTCCTTGGTGCGGTAGCCCTCCGTCTTCCGCACCCCCAGCCCGTGGGTGAACATGGACTTGAACCAGTCGAGCGCCTTTTCCGAGCGGACGGTCTCGTCCCACTGCGCGCGGGCGAAGGTGTCGTTGCACGCGTTGAAGCGCTGGAACTCCGGCTCGATGTCGAAGCCGCATTCGGCGTCGTCGGCCCGGTGCAGATCGCCGTCGAACCGTTCCTCCAGCGTCGGCGGATTGTCGGCCGACAGCGGCTCGGGCATGTTGCGGCGGGCGGGCTCGGGCATGGCTCTATTTTCACCAGTCTTTGCCGCCCGCTGTCAAATGCCCCTTCGGTGGGTCGGGCCTACGGCCAGAGCGCGTCGAGCGGGAAGCTGATCGCCTCGAAGGGCGGGATCGAAACCGGGTCGTCGTTGCGCGCCGTGGCGATCAGGACCCATTCGCCGTCGCGCAACTCGAAGGCTTCCAGGTCGCGCGCCACCGGGTCGATAAACCATAGGTGGGCGACGCCCTCGCGCGCATACACCGGCCGCTTGCCGTGCCGGTCGAGATCGCGGGTCGAGGGCGACAGCACCTCGCAGACCCAGTCGGGCGCAAGGGTGACGAACGCCGTATCGGGAAAGTCCGGCATCCGCTCGCGCCGCCAGCCGGCGACGTCGGGCACCAAGATGTCCTCGCCGAGGTGCAGCTCCGGCTCGTCGATGATCCACCAGCCGCCGGGGCCGCCTTCGCCGAAGTCGAACGGATCGCCGATCTTGCCGCCGAGAACGGAACTGGCGCGCGCATGGGGCATCGCGGGCCGCGGGTGGGTATGGAGCGCCCCTTCGACGACCTCGGCCACCATATGCGCCGGCGCTTCGAGCACGTCCTGGTAGGTCGCGCGGCGTTCGGGTCGTTTGAGAGCGGCCTGGGATGGGGCCATGTCGGAGGTCTCCCGATGGCGGGGCGCCGACTATACCACGGCGAAAACCGGCGCTGTAGAGCGCGGGGCTTCGGAATCGCGAAGCAGCCTCGATCCGTCCGGCTGCGGGCAGCGCCTCGGGCCTACGGCCAGAGGGCGTCGAGCGGGAAGCTGATCGCTTCGAACGGCGGGATCGAGACCGGATCGTCGTTGCGCGCGGTGGCGATGAGGACCCATTCGCCGTCGCGCAACTCGAAGGCTTCGAGGTCGCGCGCTGCCGGGTCGATAAACCAGAGATGGCTGACACCCTCGCGGGCATAAACTGGTCGTTTCCCGTGCCGGTCGAGGTCGCGGGTCGAGGGCGAAAGCACCTCGCAGACCCAGTCCGGCGCAAGGGTGAAGAAGGCCGTGTCGGGAAAGTCGGGCATCCGCTCGCGCCGCCAGCCGGCGAGGTCGGGCACCAGGATATCCTCGCCGAGATGCAACTCCGGCTCGTCGATGATCCACCAGCCGCCGGGGCCGCCTTTCCCGAAATTGAAAGGATCGCCGATTTTGGCCCCCAATGCCGAGGACGCCAGCGCATGCGGCGCGGCCGGCCGCGGATGGGTGTACAGCGCCCCTTCGACGACCTCGGCAACCATATGCGCCGGTGCGTCGAGCACGTCCTGGTAGGTCGCGCGGCGTGCGGGTCGTTCGAGGGCGGCCTGGGATCGGGCCATGCCGGATAGCTCCCGATAGCGGGGCGCCGACTATATCACGGCGTGGTCCGACGCTGTAGAGCGGGACGGCGCCGGCGCCGCGCTCCACTCTCAGGCGGAGAATGCCGGCCGGCCGTTCAGCACGCCGCTCCTCTCGATGACCTCGGCCATGGCGGCTTCCTGGCGCGGCGCCATCAGGTGGACGCCGCGCACGCCCGGAACCTCCCGCAGTTGCTGGATCAACTCGGCGCAGATCTTCTTGCCTTCCTCCCGCTCGTCGTCCGCGCTTTCGAGCCGTTTCAGGATCGGCTCGGGGATCGAGACGCCGAACAGGTTCTCGTCCATCCATTTCGCCTGGCGCAGCGAGGCGAGCGGCCCGATGCCGACCAGAAAGGCAAGCCTTTCCGTGATGCCGAAGTCGGCAAGCCGGCCGAAATAGGCTTTCGCCGTTTCCAGGTCGAAACAGTATTGGGTCTGGGCGAAATCGGCGCCGGCGTCGATCTTGGCGCGCAGGCTTTTCGGCTCCCAGCCGGGCTTCGGCACCATCGGCGCGTCGGCGCAGCCGATGAGCAGCCGGGGCGGCCCTTTGATCTCGCGTCCGGCGTTCAGCACTCCCTCGTCGCGCATCCGGCGGGCAAGCCGCATCAGGCCGGCCGAATCGAGATCGAACACCGGGCTGGCGTCCGGCTCCTCGCCCTTCTTCGGGTCGTCGCCGGTCAGGCACAGGATGTTCGGGATGCCGAGCGCTCCGGCGCCCAGAATGTCGCCCTGCAGGGCGATCAGGTTGCGGTCGCGGACGGTGAATTGCAGCACCGGCTGAATGCCCTGCTGCATCATCGCGCCGGCCAGCACGAGGCTGGAGACATGGGCCTTCGCCGTCGCGCCGTCGGTGACGTTGACGGCGTCGGCGACGCCGTGCAACGGCGCCACCCGCTCGAGCAGGGGCGCCAGGTCGGTCGTCGCGGTCGGCGAGGTCTCGCAGGTCACGGCGAAGCCGCCGGCCGCCAGCACCCGCTCCAGTTTGCCGCCGGATTTCAACCCGCCCGCCGTTGCCGCCTCGTTCATCGCCGTTTCCGTCATGCCTGCGTCCCGCCGCCTGCGGCCCGGCCGCCCTTGCCGCCGCCCGCGGTTATCGGCCATACAGCAGGATGCCCTGCGGCGGCAATCCGCCGGGGACGGGAGCGGGTGACGAGGCGAAAATGGCGCAGGCGGCAAAAATGGCGGTCACGGTCGATCCCGAACCGGAGCGCGCGGGCGAGAAACACGCCTTCCGCTTCTTCGACAACCGCGAAAAATACCTGATGTTCGTCACGACCTGCTCGGAGAAGTGGGAAGTGGCGCAGCGGGTCGGCCGGGAAATCCCGTTCCTGAAGCCGACGCCGCCGGCGCTCAACCTGTTCGACGCCGGTGTCGGCGACGGCACTGTGCTGACCCGGGTGATGCGCAACCTGCACCGGCAGTTTCCCGCCATACCCTTCTGCGTCGTCGGCAAGGAAATCAGCATGGAGGATGTGCGGCTGACCCTGGAAAAGCTGCCGGACCGTTTCCAGGAGCATCCCCAGCTCGTCGTCGTCATGACCAATCTCTACTACGCCGAATCGCCCTGGCTGCGCGTCAACCGGCCGGAGACCAAACCGGCGGTCAAGCGCTGGAACATCGCGCTGGAGGGCAGCACGGCGCACGAATTCGACGAGCAGGTCCGCAACCTGGGGCCGGTCCTGGCCGAAGGCTGGCAGACGAAAACGAGCGAGAAAACCGGCAACCCGCTCTATGTCCAGCCGTCGATCCTGGTGCTCTACCGCAAGGACCGGGCCTTCGCTCTCGATGGTGTGATCCCGCCGCCGGGCGGCGCGCCGGCCGGCTACGATCTCGTGATCGCCTCGCAGCCCTACCGGGCCCGGCTCAGCGCCGAAATCAAGGTGCGCAACGTGCTGGGGCCGCTGGCCCGCGCCCTGTCGCCGGGCGGGCGGATGATCGTCATCCAGTCGACCGGCAAGGATCCGGGCATGGAATTGATCAACGCCGTGTGGGAGGAGGAATTCCCCTTCGTCACTCCGCGCCGCGATCTGATCGCGGCGATGAAAGAGGCGCTGGACCGGAGCCACAACGATCTGAACTACGACGCGCTGCGCGACGACGAATCGTTGTTCCGCTACGAACTGCACGCCCTGCCCGACGAAATTGGCGAGAGCATCGGCACCTCGACCCTTCTGGCGGCGTGGAATGCAGCAACCTACGTCGCGCAGATCGAGGACGACCGCATGGTCGACGTGCTGCGCGACGGCGACTATCTGGAGGCGGCCCGCGACGTGCTGAAACGGCACGGCGGCCTGTGGTTCGAGGACGAGAGCTTCCTTGTGACCCGCGGCTTCGCCTGAGGCCGGACGCCTCGAGCCCGGGATGCTGCGATGAGCCTCGACCGCCTGCCCTTCATCGGCGAAGCGGAGATCGCCGCAGTCCTGCGCTGGCCCGACCTGATCGACGCCATCGAGGCGGCAATGATCGCCTTCTCGGCGGGGCAGGTCGTGCAACCGGTACGCCAGATGAACCCGGTGCCGGGAAAGGACGCGATCATGGCGGCGATGCCGGCGATCGGCGCCGGAAGCGACGGGGCCATGGGGGTGAAGGTCGTCACTCTGTTCCACGGCAACGCCGGCACCGGCGTGCCGACCCACCAGGCCGTCATCCTGCTGTTCGACAGGGCGGACGGGTCGCCGCTGGCGGTGCTCGACGGCCGCCTGATCACCGAAATGCGCACGGCGGCCGGCACGGCGGCCATCGTGCGCAAGCTGACGTCCGAAGAACCGAAGACCGTTGCCATCCTGGGCAACGGCGTCCAGGCGCGCGCCCATGCCGCGGCGCTCCGCGCCGTCCGGGAAATCGCCGAATTGCGCCTCTGGGCGCGCAACCCGGCCCACGGGCGGCCGGTGGCGGGCGACCTGGGCGCCGTCTTCCATGCCGACGCAGCGGAAGCCGCGCGCGAGGCCGACATCGTGGTCTGCGCCACCTCGGCGACGACTCCGGTCCTGAACGGCGCCTGGGTCCGGGACGGCGCCCTGGTCGCCTCGGTCGGCTGGAACGGCGCAGACGGCCGGGAGCTGGACGACGCGGCGATGGCCCATACGGTGCTGGTCGAATCGCGCGATGCAGCGCGGGACCAGGCCGGTGACGTCCGCGGCTCGGGCTGCAAAATCTTCGCCGAGGTCGGCGAGGTGTACGCCGGGAACGCGGCGGTGCCCGCAGGGGCGACGGTCGTTTACGATTCGGTCGGCATCGCGATCCAGGACGTGGCGGCGGCCAGACTGGCCTACGATCGGATCGCCGGCGGCGCGCCGGCGCAACGCCCATGAGCCTCGCGCCGATGACCTTCGGCCAGGTCCTGAGTGCGCAGGCGCGTGTTCAACCGGACAGGCTGGTCATCCCGGTCAACGGGGACGGCGCCTTCGGCCTCACACGCCCAGATAGCGGTGCTGCAGATCCTCGGCGGCGCGGAGTTCGGCGCTGTCGCCGGTCCAGACGACCTTGCCTTTCTCGATGATGTAGTGGCGGTCGGCCAGGCGGGTCAGCGCCTCGACATTCTTGTCGACCAGCAGGATCGATTCGCCGTGCTCTTTCAGCATGTCGAGGGTGCGCCAGATATCCTGGCGGATCAGCGGCGCCAGCCCTTCGGTCGCCTCGTCCAGGATCAGCAGCCTGGGGTTGGTCATCAGCGCCCGGCTGATCGCCACCATCTGCTGCTCGCCGCCGGAAAGCTGGTTGCCCATGTTGCGGCGGCGCTCGGCGACGGCCGGAAACAGGTTGTAGACCTTTTCCAGCGTCCAGGGATCGTCGCTGCCGTGGCGGTTCTCGTGGGTCGAGATCAGATTCTCCTCGACCGTGAGATTGGGGAAGACCTGGCGGCCCTCCGGCACCAGGCCGAGGCCGGCGCGCGCCACCTGGTAGGGCAGGCGGTTGCGGATGTCCTCGCCGTCGAACGCGATGTTGCCGCGCCGCGCCGGGGTCAGGCCCATGATCGAGCGGATCGTGGTCGTCTTGCCCATGCCGTTGCGGCCGAGCAGGGTGACGACCTCGCCGTCGTTGACCGAGAGGTCCATGCCGAACAGGACCTGGCTCTGGCCGTAGAAGGTTTCGACGCTTTCGAGGGTCAACATCGTGCGGCCCTGCCAGTCTGCCCGTCAGTCTTCGCCGAGATAGGCGGCACGGACTTCGTCGTTGCCGCGGATCTCGTCGGGCGCGCCGGTCGCGATGGCCTCGCCGTAGACCAGCACGGTGATCCGGTCGGCCAGCGCGAAGACGGCGTCCATATCGTGCTCGATCAACAGGATCGTGTGGTCTCCGGCAAAGCTGCGGAGCAGCTCGACCATGCGCGCCGATTCCTCGGCGCCCATGCCGGCCATCGGCTCGTCGAGCAGCAGCATGGACGGCCCGGTGGCGATCGCCATGGCGATTTCGAGTTGGCGTTGCTCGCCGTGGGACAGGTCGGCCGCCAGCGTGTCGGCCCGGCCGGCGAGGCCGACGGTCTCGAGCGCCCGGCGCGCCGGATCGCGCAGCGTCGGGTCGGTCTGCGCCGGTTTCCAGAATTTGAAGGAATGGTCGGCATGGGCCTGGACGGCGAGCGCGACATTGTCCTCGGCGGTGAAGTCCAGAAAGATGCTGGTCACCTGGAACGACCGGGCGAGGCCGAGCATCGAGATCTTGTGCGCCGGCAGGCCGGCGATGTCGTGGCCGTTGAAGACGATCTCGCCGCTGTCCGGCCTGAGCGTGCCGCTCAACTGCGCAATCAGGGTCGTCTTGCCGGCACCGTTCGGGCCGATGATGGCGTGGACCTCGCCGCGCTCGACGCCCAGATTGACGTTCCGGGTCGCGTGGACCTGCCCGAAGCTCTTGGACAGGTTGCGGACTTCAAGATGGAGATCAGCCATCCCGCCGTCCTCCGGCGAGCGCCGCCAGCCGCTTCAGCGGATTGGGCCAGCCGGCATAGTCGACCCCCAGCTTGAACGCGAGCGCCAGCAGGATGAACGCCGCCACGATGGTGAACGGCGTCGCCAGGGTAATCAGGAACAGGAAAACCGCGGCGGCCGCGGCCACCAGAACGAAACCGACGGCGAAACGCGGCATTGCCGCCCAGTTATCCGGGATCAGGCCGAACAGGCCGCGCTTGGCGAACAGCACGAGCAGGACCAGCATCGGGCCGAACACGATCATCCAATATTCCTGGCCCACCAGCTCCTGCAGGAACTCCTCGATGCTCAGGAAGGCGAGCGCGCCGAAGACCGGGCCGAAGATCGTCCCCATGCCGCCCATGATGACCATGATCATGATCTCGCCGGAACGGATCCACATCATGTATTCCGGCGTGAGAAATTCCTGGTGGTTGGCGAACAGGGCCCCGGCGACGCCGCAGATCGTCCCGGCGATGACGAAGGCGGTCAGCCTGTAGCGGTAGACCGGGTAGCCGAGCGCCGCCATGCGCACCGGATTGGAATAACCGCCTCGGATCACCATGCCGAAGCGCGAATTCACGAGGCGGCGCAGCAGCAGCAGCGACAGCAGCAGGGCGCCGAAACAGAGATAGTAGAGGGTCGCGCCGTCGCCGTCGTAGAACACGTCGTCCCCGATGGCGAAAACGGCGAAATCGCTGAATTCGTCGAGCGTCATGCCGTCGTCGCCGCCGAACGGCTCCAGGCTGATGCCGAGGAAGAACAGCATCTGCGTGAAGGCCAGCGTGATCATGATAAAATAGAGGCCGGTCGTGCGCAGCGAGATCGCGCCGATCACCAGGGCGACCAAGGCCGAACCGACGACGGCGACGGCGAACTGGAAATAGCCGCTGGCGAGAAAGCCGTAGGCGCAGGCCTGGCCTTCCTCGACATCGACGCACAGGTCGCTGAAATAGCGCGCCGATACGGCGACGGCATAGGAGCCGAGGCCGATATAGGCGGCGTGGCCGAAGCTGATCATGCCGCCATAGCCCAGGATCAGGTCCAGGCTGGCCGCCGCGATGGCGAAGATCATCATCTTGGCCATGAAGGAGATCATGAACACGTCGTCCGCCTCGGCCGCGATAATCGGCAGGACGGCAAGGCCGATCAGGCCGATGACCATGATGACGAAGCGGGGGTCGGCGAACGACAGGCGGATGCGCGGGTTCAGGTTGGAATTGCCGTGTCCGGCCATGGTCTCGCCCCTCCGTCCCCGCTAGCCGGTGCGGGCCGGGAACAGCCCCTCCGGCTTGAAGAACAGGATCGCCGCCATGAGGATGTAGATCGTCATCGAGGCCAGCGCCGGACCGGCCGTCTGGGCGAATTCCTCGTTCAGGAAGGCGCGCAGAATGTCCGTCATGAAGACCCGGCCGCCGATCTCGACCAGCCCGACGAGGATCGAGGCGATGAAGGCGCCGCGGATCGAGCCGATGCCGCCGATCACGATCACCACGATGGCGAGGATCAGCTTTTCCTCGCCCATGCCGCTTTCGACCGATTCGATCGGGCCGATCATGATGCCGGCGAAACCGGCCAGCGCCGCGCCGATGCCGAACACGATCGTGTAGAGCGCGATCACGTTGACGCCGAGCGCCCCGACCATGGCGCGGTTGGATGCGCCGGCCCGGATGCGCATGCCGATCCGGGTCCGGGTAATGGCGAGGAACAGGCCGATCGCCACCAGGATACCGGCCAGAATCACGATCAGGCGGTAGAAGGGATAGGTGAACCCGAATAGCGGGAACGGGAAGTTGATCGATTCCGGCAGCTTGAATTCCTGGCTTTCCGCACCGAAGACGACCAGCACCATCTGGTTGAAGAACAGGATGCAGCCGAAGGTGGCCAGCACCTGGTCCAGATGGTCCCGGGTGTAAAGCGTCCGGAAGGCGAGATATTCGAGCGCGATGCCGAGCAGCAGGATCACCGGCAACCCGACGATGGCGGCGAGCAGGAAGCTGCCGGACTGCTGGAACACCCAGGCCGCCACATAAGCGCCCATCATGAACATGGACCCGTGGGCCAGGTTCACGAAGCTCATGATGCCCAGAACGAGCGTCAGGCCGCCGGCGACCAGGAACAGGAAGATGCCGAACTGCAGCCCGTTCAGGACAGTCTCGAAGATCAGCTGGCCCATGAGCCCGGCAATTCCTTCCCGGCTGGCGCGGCGGTTTCCGGCAGGCTTGGGCCGGCCGGACAAAGACTCCGCCCGGCGTCCCTGCCGCCGGGCGGTCCCGTGCATTCAACTGGCGCGCATAGAAACGGCGCAGCCCGGCAGTGTCAAGCCGGGCCGCCCGGCGGGCGCGTCAGGTCACGGCGCCGCGGGCGTGGAAGCGCGGCTGGTTCCAGCGGCCGCTGTCCATGATATCCGCCAGAACGTCCACCGCATCCCAGATATCGACATATCGGGTGTAGAGCGGCGTGAAGCCGAAACGCAGGATGTCCGGCGCGCGGAAGTCGCCGATGACGTGGCCGTCGATCAGCGCCTGCATGATCGGGAAGCCGTCGGGATGGGCGAAGCTGACCTGGCTGCCCCGGGTGGCGTCGCGCGGCGAGGCCAGCCGGAAACCGTGGCCGGCGCAGCGGCTTTCCACAAGTTCGATGAACAGGTCGCCGAGCGCGAGCGACTTGGCGCGGACGGCGGCCATGTCGAGATCGGCCATGGTATCGAGGCTGGCTTCGAGGGCGGCGAGGCTGAGGACCGGCGGCGTACCGCACAGGTTGCGCGCGATGCCCTCGGCCGGCGCGTAGGACCAGTCGAAATCGAAGGGCGCGGCGTGGCCCATCCAGCCGGAGAGCGGCGGCCGGATACGGTCCTGAAGCCGTTCGGCGATGAACAGGAAAGCCGGCGCACCGGGGCCGCCGTTGAGGTATTTGTAGCCGCATCCCACCGCGAGGTCGGCATCGGCGCCGTTGAGGTCGACCGGCACCGCGCCGGCGCTGTGCGCCAGGTCCCACAGCACCAGGGCGCCGGCGTCATGTGCCTTTCGGGTTACCGCCGCCATATCGTGCATACGCCCGCTGCGGTAATCGATATGGGTCAGCATGACGGCGGCGACATCGTCCCGGATCGCGCCGTCTAGTTCCGAGTCGCGCTCGATCAGGCGCAGTTCGTGGCCGCGGCCGAGCATCCCGGTCAGGCCCTGGGCGATGTAGAGGTCGGTCGGGAAGTTGCCCTTCTCCGAAACGATGACCCTGCGCTCCGGCCGTTCGGCCAGCGCGGCGGCGAGCAGCTTGAACAGGTTGACGGAGGTCGAATCCGCGCAGACGACCTCCTCCGGTTTTGCACCGATGAACGGTGCGAGCTTGGCGCCGCAGCGCCGCGGCATGTGGTACCAGTCGTGGGCGTTCCAGCTCTTGATCAGGTCGAGGCCCCACTGGTCCTCGATCAGCTTTCGGATGCGGTCCCCGGTGATCCGGGGCAGGGCGCCCAGCGAGTTGCCGTCGAGATAGATCAGGCCGTCGGGCAGGTCGAAACGCTCGCGCACCCGCGCCAGCGGGTCGTCGGCGTCGCGCTCCAGCAGGTCTTCTCGCGTCAGGGTCGTCATCGCACCGTCTGCCCTTCGGTCCGGTTACCCGGTTTCGGCCGGGCCGGCAGCATAACGCGGCAGGGCAGTCGTCGGAACCGTATAAGGCCGCCCGGTTCGACGGGCGCCCGCCTTGCTTCCGCCGTTGCCGGACATACCGTAGGAAGAGCCCCTGGAAGCGCTCTGGAGCAACGGCGACGAAATCCATGCAACCCGCAAGCCCCGACCCTGCAACCGTCGGCGTGCTGCTCGCCGGCGGCCGGGCGCGCCGGATGGGCGGCGGCGACAAATGCCTGCGCCCGCTCGCCGGACGGCCGCTGCTCGCCCACGCCATCGAACGGGTCGCGCCGCAGGTCGGCCGGCTGGTCCTGAACGCCAACGACGACCCCGGCCGTTTCGCCGCCTTCGGCCTGCCGGTCGCCGCCGATCTGGTGCCCGGCCGGCCCGGCCCGCTCGCCGGCGTGCTGACCGGCATGGCCTGGGCCGCGGCCAACGCGCCGGAGGCGGGCTGGGTGCTGACGGTGGCGACCGACGCGCCGTTCCTGCCGGCGGATCTGGCCGGGCGGCTCCATGCCGCGGTGCGGCGGGACGGCGCCGACATGGCCTGCGCGGCCTCCGGCGGGCGGCATCACCCGGTCATCGGCCTGTGGCCGGTCGGCCTGCGCGATGCGCTCGAAACCGCGCTGTGCGACGAGGGAATAACGAAGGTCGACCGATGGACGGCGCGCTACAGGCTGGCCGTCGCCGATTTCGATCCCGGCCCGCCGGACCCCTTCTTCAACGCCAACCGCCCGGAAGACCTGGAAACGGCGGAGAAATTGCTGGCGGGCGGTTGAGGCCGGCGCCGCCGCGGAATTTCAGGCAAGCGGATTGACCCAGCGCAGGCCGGGCGTGGATTTGAACGGGGCGGCATGCCCGCTCCGGCAGCGATCACCGGTCGAGCTGTCGGGCGATGTGCTCTGCTTCGATCTCGTCGACGAGTCGATTGAGCCGGTCGACATCGACGCCCGGCCTGAAGCCGAAGGCGTGGGCTTCGACCGCGTAGCGCGGGGCTCTGCGCGGTTCGCCCTCTACACCCAGACCGGCGCGCAACGCGTCGTTCACGACGGCTTTCATGCTTCGGCCGGTCCGCCGGATTTCGCGCCTAAGAAGTTCCTCGACGTCCGGGTCGATGGTCAGTGCGGTTCGCATGGGAGGCAATTGGGTGTGCGCATTGTCGATGTCGAGATGTACGGGATCGCAAAGGCATTTTGTGCCCCCGTCTCGAAGGACGCCGGAGCCGCAAGGCCGATTCGGCTTACGACAGCCGGACCCGCAGCAACTCCAGAGGCCCCGAAGCCGCGCCTATGCGGAAGGGCATATCCTTCGGCAGGGTGAAGCAGTCTCCTGCCGCCAGGTCCCCGGCCTCCCCGCCGTCGACGGCGAGGCTCATGCCGCCGTCGAGCACGAAATGGAACAGGAATTCGCCGGCATGGCGGGTCGTAACGTCGATGTCTTCCGACGCCTGCCGAAGCACCGCGACCTCCGCCAGGCCGCCGGTCGCCGCCGCGATGCCGAGGTCGCGCGCCTCGAACCCGGCGAGGTCCGCCGGGGCCCAGCCGGCCTCCCCGGCCCGGTGCAGGACGAAGCGCTGGCCGCCGAAATCCCGCTCCGGCAGGTGCCGGCCGGTCGGCAGGGGCAGGTCGTGGTCGAGCAGGGTCATGTGTTCGGCCGGGCAGCCGATCTCGATGACTTCCAGCCCGTCCGAGCATTCCAGCACCCGGTGGCGGATCTCCGGCGGCTGGAGCACGCAATCGCCCGGCCCCATGACGAAGGGCTCGCCCTGGTCCTCGTAGACCAGCCGCACCCAGCCCTTGTAATTGTAGATCATCTGGAAGCGGATCTTGTGGAAATGGACGTTGTCCGGCACCGGTCCGCCGTCCGGGATACGGATATGGGAGGCGATGAACCGGCCGCCCTCGCGCTCCGGGATCAGGTCGCGGTAGAGCATCCCGGCCCGGCCGACGCCCCAGCCGCCCCCGTCGTCTCCGCCGTTCATCCGGCAGACGGTCAGCCTCTGGTCGAGCGGCGGCAGGTCGAGCGGCGGGTCGGCCTCGACCACCGTCACCGCCGCGCCGTTGGGCGCCGTGACCTCGCGGGCGCCATCCAGCAGCGCCGCCGGATCGGCGCTGACGATGCGCAGGGCGGGCGGCGGACCCTCGGCGTCGCGGTCGAGCCGCAGCCGCAGCCCGTAGCCGGACAGGCTGGCGATCGCCGGATCGTCGGCCGGATGGATGGCGTCGAGCCGGAAGCCCAGGGTCTCCCGGAAGAAGGCGAGCGTGGCGTCGAAATCCCGGCTGGGCAATATGACTTCCGCGGTCGGTGTCGTCATGATGTGCCTTTTTCCCCAAAGCATATTTGTTGTCCAATAATGGGCTATATCGCCCGCATTATCTATTCGCCTTCGTCGGGCAAGCGTATCGAAGCGAATTTGCTGTCCTGTATGATCGCACCTGTCTCGCTCCCCCGGATACCTGGCGAAATCCCCTTTCCGGTAGAGTGTACGAAAGACCGCAACCTCTCTTCCGGTCGAACGCGATTGATATTTCCGGCAGGCAAGCCTAGATTGCAGGCAACACCCCTTGCGGTTTCGACCGCAGGGCGCGGGGCCTCTTCGGAGGCCCCTGCTTTTTTGGGCGAACCCGGATGCGCACGTTCGTTTATGTGGACGGCTTCAACCTCTACTACGGCGCCCTCAAGGGTACGCCGTGGAGGTGGCTGGACCCGGTTGCGCTATTCGAAAAGGTTCTGCAGCCGCAGCACGAAATCGTCGCCGTCAAGTACTTTACCGCAAGGGTCTCGGGAACGACCGGCGACCCGTCGAAACCACAGCGTCAGGACGCATATCTCCGCGCTATGCAGCGCTTCCGGCCCGAAGTAGAGGTGTTTTTCGGGCACTTCCTGAGCCATACGGTGCGCATGCCGCTGGCAAATCCGACGGGGAAACGGCGCTCCGCCGAAGTCGTAAGGACGGAGGAAAAGGGCTCGGACGTAAACCTTGCCGTCCATCTCCTGAACGACGGGTGGCTGGACCTTTACGATTCTGCGGTCGTGGTAAGCAATGACAGCGATTTGGCGGAGGCCATGCGCCTCGTGAAGCGGCACCGCGGGAAGCAAATCGGTCTGGTGACGCCAGGGAACAGGGGGCCGTCGCGCCAACTCCTGGCCTATGCCGACTTCGCGCGGCGCATCCGGGCTAACGGTCTACGACATTCGCAACTGCCGAATCCAATCCCCGGAACGAATATTCGGAAACCTGCGAACTGGTAAGCGCCGACGGGCCGGCCTATCCGGCGAGTCCGGCGGCGGCCTGTCGCGCGACCCGGTCCGCCGTTTCCCAGATCATGGCCTTCCATTCCGGCGTGTCGCCGTAGAAGGCGTCGCGAATCTGCCGCTTGATCGCCCTGCCCTCGTCCGACTCCGGATCGCCATAGAGATGGAGCCAGTTGTCGGCGCGCAGGGCCTCGAGAACCTCGGGCAGGGTCTGGGTGCCGTATTCCAGCGCGACGCTCGTCACCTCGGTTTCCCGGGCGATGCCGTCGAATGCGTTCTCCACCGAGCCGGTCACGACGGCGGACAGGCTGTCGTTCCTTTCCGGGGACTTGACCTCGTCGCCATACCAGAGGCGCGCGCGCTCGGCGCCGGCCCCCTCGACGCTGATGATTTCGCAGGCGCCATAGTCGCCGAGCCCGGTGTGGAAATCCAGATGGGCAACCCGTTCCGCGCCGCGGCAATGATCCACGACGATCGCCCGCCAGGTCCGCGCCGACCAGCAAAGCGTCCGGCCGCCGAAGAACAGGCCGTCGGGAAAATCGTACTGGCCGCCGCTCACCGCCTCCTGGAAGGCGAACATGCCGTGCTCCTTGATATAGGCTGCGATGGCGGCGTCGGCTTCCGCCCGGCCGGGCCCGTGCCAGTCGCGCGGCGTCAGCCAGGCGTGGATGTCGGCATAGGCCGGATTGGCCGGATGGCCGGCGCCGTGATCGAGGTTGTTCCGGTTGAGGTCGATATTGTCTTCCGTCACCCGGCGCAGCCAGGCGAAGCCGTAGGGATTGAGGGCGTGGACGAGGAGCAGGGCGCAGCCGTCGGGCAGCAGGCCGAACGCGCCGGTCTCCAGCATCCCGATCTGGCAGCCGGACCCGCAGAAGCCCTCGACGCCATGGGTGCCGGACGAAACGATCAGCACCTTTGCAGCCCTGTCCGGCGCCGGGCCGAGCCGCGCGATATCGGTCGTGAGATCGTCGCCGTCCGGCTGCCGGGCGTCGGGGTTGCGGTACGCGGCAAGCGCCGCGCCGGCCCGTTCCGCCGCTGCGCGAAATTTCGCGCGCGCTTCGGCGTAGTCGGCGGCAAACCAGGATTCGGGCTGCTCCATCTCGTCCCGGATGTGCTAGTCTGGTGCGTTCGAGGCGGCGCACTGTAGGGCCTGACCGGCCCGGCGCTCAATGGCCGCCGCGGCAATGGGCAGTGATCGATGGACGCAGACGGACCGGTGCGGCGGAAATCCGACCATCGCGATGTCGTCGGCCGGCTGGACCGGGAACAGCGGCGGGAGCTCCTGCAACGCTCCGACCGCAAGGGCCTCGCCCATCTTGCCGGCCACCTGGCGATGCTCGCCGTCACCGGCACCCTGATTGCGCTTGAGGCGCCGGGCTGGCCGGTCCTGCTGCTGCCCCACGGGATCCTGCTGGTCTTCCTGTTCTGCCTGCAGCACGAGGCGGTGCACAAGACGCCGTTCCGCAGCGCCTGGCTGAACGCGGCGGCGGGCTGGGGAACCGGTCTCGTCAACCTGCTGCCGCCGGTCTGGTTCCATCATTTCCACATGGACCATCACCGCTACACCCACGATCCCGAACGCGACCCGGAACTGGCCCGGCCGCTGCCGGCGTCGAAGGCCGGCCTGGCCTGGCTGATTGCCGGCGGCCCGTACTGGACCAGCCAGATTCGCACGCTGCTGGTCAACGCCGCCGGCCGCAACCGCGACGGCTTCGTGCCGCCGTCCGCGCGCGCTGCGGTGGCCTGGGAGGCCCGGTCGTTCCTCGCCGCATACCTCGCCGCCGCCGGATTATCGGTCCTGGCCGGCAGCGCCGCCCTGCTGTGGCTCTGGGTCCTGCCCGCGCTGCTCGGCCAGCCCTTCCTGCGCGTCTACCTGCTCGCCGAGCACACCGGCTGCCCGCATGTCGCGAACATGCTCGAGAACACCCGCACGACCTTCACGAACCGGCTGGTGCGTTTCATCGCCTGGAACATGCCCTACCATGTCGAGCACCATGCCTATCCGGCCGTGCCGTTTCACCGGCTGCCGGCGTTCCACATGGTTCTGCGCGGACATCTGAGCGTAACGGCGGACGGCTACCGGGCGGCAACCCGGGCCACGACCGGCGCGATCCTGCGCGGCGAGGCGTAACAGCGGCAGGGGCGGCGCGGTTCGTTGACAGCTATGGGCGCCCCCCCTATCTGTCCTTAACCCGGAATTCATGCAGTTCCCGCGCCTCGATGGCCGCGCTTGCTCCCTTCCCGGAGCGGCCGGCGCGCGCCCGTCGTTTCAGGATCGTCCGCAATGTTCGGCAACCTCGCCAGAAAATTCCTCGGCACAGCGAATGAGCGCTACATCGGCCGCGTTCAGCCGCTGATCGACCGGATCAACGGGCTGGAGCCGGAGATGCAGGCGCTGTCGGATGCGGACCTTGCGGCCCGCACCGGCTGGCTCAGGCAGCGCCATGCCGACGGCGAATCGCTCGACGACCTGCTGGCCGACGCTTTCGCCACCGTCCGCGAGGCGGCCTGGCGCACCCTGGGCGAGCGGCATTTCGACGTGCAGCTGATCGGCGGCACCATCCTGCACCGCGGCATGATCGCCGAAATGAAGACCGGCGAGGGCAAGACGCTGGTCGCAACCCTGCCGGTCTATCTCAACGCGCTTGCCGGAAAGGGCGTTCATGTCGTTACGGTCAACGACTATCTGGCCCGGCGCGACGCCGAATGGATGGGGCAGGTCTACAAGTTTCTCGGCCTCACCGTCGGCTGCATCACCCACGAGCTGAACGACGACGAGCGCCGCGCGGCCTATGCCTGCGACGTGACGTACGGGACGAACAACGAATACGGCTTCGACTATCTCCGGGACAATATGAAGTTCGACCTGGAGGAAATGGTCCAGCGCCCGTTCAGCTTCGCGATCGTCGACGAGGTGGATTCGATCCTGATCGACGAGGCGCGCACGCCGCTCATCATCTCCGGCCCGACCGACGATACGTCCGAGCTGTATATCGCGGTCGACAAGGTCATCCCGAAGCTCTCGCCGGACGACTACGAGATCGACGAGAAGCAGAAGACCGTTGCGCTGACCGACGCCGGCAACGAACATCTGGAGGCGTTGCTGGCCGAGGCCGGGCTGCTCGGCGGCCACAGCCTGTACGAAATGCAGAATGTCAGCGTCGTCCACCACGCCAACCAGGCGCTGCGCGCCCATACCCTGTTCCGGCGCGATACCGACTATATCGTCAAGAACGATCAGGTCATCATCATCGACGAGTTCACCGGCCGCATGATGGAGGGCCGGCGCTATTCCGACGGTCTGCACCAGGCGCTCGAGGCCAAGGAGGGCGTGCAGATCCAGACGGAGAACCAGACCGTCGCGTCGATCACCTTCCAGAACTATTTCCGCATGTATCCGAAGCTGGCCGGCATGACCGGTACGGCGATGACGGAAGCGGCGGAATTCATCGACATTTACAAGCTGGAAGTCGTCGACGTGCCGACCAACCTGCCGGTCGAACGGGTCGACGAGGACGATGAGGTCTACCGCACCGGCGAGGAGCGCGACGCCGCCGTGCTCGACCTGATCGAGGATTGCTCGAAGCGCGGCCAGCCCATGCTGGTCGGCACGGTGAGCATCGAGAAGTCCGAACTGCTGTCAGGGAAACTCCGGGAACGGAAGATTCCGCACCAGGTTCTGAACGCCCGGCACCATGAGCGCGAGGCCTTCATCATCGCCCAGGGCGGCGAGCCGTCGGCGGTCACCATCGCCACCAACATGGCGGGCCGCGGCACCGATATCCGGCTCGGCGGCAACGCCGACATGCGCATCGTGCAGGAGCTGGGCGACATTCCGGAAGGCCCGGAGCGCGACGCGAAGGAGACCGAAATCCGCGCGGAGGTCGAGGAGCGCAAGAAAAAGGTGATCGACGCCGGCGGCCTGTTCGTCGTCGCCACGGAGCGCCACGAGAGCCGGCGCATCGACAACCAGTTGCGCGGCCGCTCCGGCCGTCAGGGCGATCCCGGCAACTCGCGCTTCTTCCTGTCCCTGCAGGACGACCTGATGCGCATCTTCGGTTCGGACCGCATGGACGGCTGGCTCCAGCGCCTCGGCCTGAAGGAGGGGGAGGCGGTCGTCCACGGCTGGATCAACAAGGCCATCGAGCGCGCCCAGCGGAAGGTCGAGGAACGCAACTACGAAATCCGCAAGAACCTGCTGAAATTCGACGACGTGATGAACGACCAGCGCAAGGTGATCTACGGCCAGCGCATCGGCATCATGAAGACCGACGACGTCTCCGAGACGATCCGCGAATACCGCGAAGAGGCGATCGAGGCGATCGTCGAGGACGCGATCCCCGAGGGCGCCTATGCCGAACAGTGGGATATCGAAGGGCTGCACACCCGCATCCTGGGCGTGTTCGGCCTCGACCTGCCGATCCGGGAATGGGCGGCCGAGGAGGGGATCGCCGACCGGGAAATCTACGAGCGCATCCTCGAGGCGGTGAACCGGCGCATGGCGGAAAAGACGGCGTCCTACACGCCGGAATTGATGCGCCTCGCCGAAAAGAGCGTGCTGCTCCAGATTCTCGACCAGCAGTGGAAGGAGCATCTGCTCCAGCTCGACCATCTGCGCCAGGCCGTGAACCTGCGCGCCTACGGCCAGAAGGACCCGCTGATCGAGTACAAGCGCGAAGCCTTCGACATGTTCCAGGTCATGCTCTCCGGCCTCAAGGAGACCACGGTCGGCGCGCTCTCCCATCTTGAGATCGAACTGAACGCCGATCCGGAGAGCCTGCTGCCCCAGGACAGCAGCGCGGACTGGGAACAGTCGGGCCCCGGCATGGGCGACGATCTTGCGCCCTTCGGCCTGCCGCCGCTCGGATCGCTGGAGGACATGGCGCGCATGGCGGGCATGGACCTCGACGCGCCGGAGCTCGATCCGGAATACACCAACGGCAACGGCGGCGTGATCGCGCCGGTGCGCACCCGAAAGGCCGCGGCGAAGGTCGATCCGGGCAATCCGGCGACCTGGGGCAAGGTCTCGCGCAACGCGCCGTGCCCCTGCGGCTCGGGCAAGAAATACAAGCACTGCCACGGCCGGGTCTGACCGGGCGCCGTCCTCCTTCGGGACGGCCGTTTCGAGACGGCGCTTCACGAGGCCCTGCCTCGAAGGGCGGCGCCGCCCGCGCGGGCGGGGAGGGCGGCCTGCGGGCTTGCCATGCGGCCGGCAGGAGTGACAGGATTCGGGGATCCAAGCGGGAAGGAGCCTCGCCATGATTTCGCGCCGCCGCTTTCTGGCAACCTCGGCCGCGGCGACGCTGCTGCCCCCGGCGGCCCACGCCGTCGGCGCGCCGATGCCGATCTTCGACGCCCATATCCATTTCAGCCACGATGCGGCGGAGCGCCATTCCGTCGCGGACGCGGTCGCCTTTATGGAGAAGGCCGGGCTGAAACGGGCGCTGATTTCGAGTTCGGGCGATGCCGGCACCCGCGCGCTCTACGCCGCCGCGCCGGATCTCGTCCTGCCCAGCCTGCGCCCCTATCGCCGGCGCGGCGAAATCAGCCGCTGGGTCGACGATCCGACGGTGATCGATTTCCTCGAGGACCGGCTCAAGCGGTTCCGCTGGGTCGCGGTCGGCGAATTCCATCTGTTCGCCGGCCAGACGGAAAAGGCCGTGCCGCGGCGCATGATCGAACTGGCGCGGCAGCACAATCTCCTGCTGCACGCCCATTCTGACGCCGGCGCCGTCGACGGGATTTTCGCCCAGTGGCCGGACGCCCGGGTGTTGTGGGCCCATGCCGGGTTCGCCGGTCCGGAGATCGTTGGACCGATGCTGGAGAAACATCCGAACCTGTGGACCGACCTGGCCTTCCGCAGCGAGCACGCCCATGGCGGACGGGTCGACGACGACTGGCGCAGCCTGTTCGCCGCCTTCCCCGACCGGGTCATGGTCGGCACCGACACCTTCACCCCGGAACGCTGGCACTATGTCGTCGAGCACGCCAACTGGACCCGGGAGTGGCTGCGCGACCTGCCGCCCGCCCTTGCCGAGAAGATCGCCTGGCGCAATGGCGAGGCGATGATCCGGCCGCACCTGGCGCAGATGCGCTAGCGCGCGATGATCCGGCGGCGCCTGCGCGGATCGGCAGTCGCGGCAGCTTTTGCGCTCGTGGCGGCTTTTACGTTCGTCCTGGCGGCCGGCAGCGCGGCGGCCTGCGAGCGGCCGCAGGGCTGGACTGTCGCGCAGAGGATCGCCGGAAAGACCTGGTCCGTATGGTGGCAATCCGCCCCGGCCGCCATCCCGGTCGGCGCCCACTTTTCCGTTCGCTTCCGGCTCTGCGGGCCGCCGGCCCGGCAGGTCAGGCTGCGCGGCTGGATGCCGGATCACCGGCACGGCATGAACTACCGGCCCGGCGTCACCCTCACCGGCCGGAAGGGCGTCGCCGAGGGCCTGCTGTTCCACATGCCGGGCCGGTGGCAGCTCATCCTGGAGATCGCCGGCGCGGCCGGCCGGGAGAAGCTGACCGCCGAAATGGTGCTGGAGTGACCTGAACGATGACCCGGTTCCAGGATAGTTGCTTCGTCAATCCCTCCCCGTCATTTCTCCACTTCGCGGCTCTGCGAACCGCTTCGGTCGAAATGACGGGGAGGCAATGACAGAACGAGGAGCCCCAAATCGACCGCCGCCAAATGAACGGAATTGTTAAGCTCTTCCTGATTGCATACTGTATGCTATCGATCCCGGCCGCGCTTCCGGCCGGCGCCGTCGATTTCACGGCCGCCGAAAAGCGCAAAATCCTGCGCCACGGCCCGTGGCCGCCGGCGTCGACGCCCGATCCGAGCAACCGGGCCTCCGGCAACGAAGCCGCGATCGCCTTCGGCCGGGCGCTGTTCTTCGACGCGCGCCTCTCGGTTTCCGGCTCGGTGTCCTGCGCGTCCTGCCACCGGCCGGACGCGGGCTGGACCGACGGCCTCGCGCGCAGCCGCGGTCAGCGGGCGGTCGACCGCAACGCGCTCAGCCTGTTCAACCTGCGTTTCAACCGCTGGTTCGGCTGGGACGGCGCACAGGACACCCTGTGGGCGCAGAATCTCCGGCCGCTGCTCGACCGGCGCGAGATGGGCATCGGCGCGGCCGGGGCGGCCCGGCTCGTCCGCGCCGACCGCACTCTCTCCTGCCATTACCGGCTGGCTTTCGGCCCGGCGCCCGGCGCGGATGACGAACGGATTTTCGTCGATCTCGGCAAGGCGATGGCGGCGTTTCTGGAGACCATCGTCACCGGCCGCACGCCCTTCGACGATTTCCGCGATGCGCTCGCCCGCGACGATGCCGCCGGCCGGGCCCGCTACCCGGCCGCCGCCAAACGCGGCCTGCGCCTGTTCGTCGGCCGGGGCAACTGCGCCTTCTGCCATTTCGGCCCGGCCTTCACCAACGGCGAGTTCGCCGATGCCGGCGTGGCGCACTTCATCGAGCCCGGCCGGGTCGATCCCGGCCGGCACGGCGGCATCCGCAAGTTGCGCCAGAGCCCGTACACCCTTCTGGGCCGCTTCAACGACGATGCAGAGCGCTCCACCGCCGCCAAGACCCGTTACGTCCGGCCGCGCCAAAGCAACTTCGGCGAGTTCCGGGTGCCGGGCCTGCGCAACGTGGCACTCACCGCACCCTACATGCATGCCGGCAGCCTCGCGACGCTCGCCGACGTCGCCCATCAC
>VXNK01000163.1 GCA_009840595.1 Rhodospirillaceae bacterium
GTTCCCGGGGCCGCTTTGCCGGGGCGCGGCTGCCGGCGACCGCCGCGCCGCCGCCCTGCCGCGCGGCGGCGGAGAGTTCGCGCAGCCGGCGGCGGTAGGCGAGCGAAACCGCGTCGGTCGGCACGGACTGCTCGACGGCCGGGCCGGGGATTTCCGGCGGGTCCTGGGCCTCGATCACCGGCAGGTCCTCGCCGAGCACGAGGTCCTGGAACTCCAGATGCGGGCGGTCGTCGCCGTCCCGGTCGGCGGTGCGGCAGGTGAACCAGAAGCTGCGGCAGGTTCCGGACCCGACCGGCGAGGCGGTCATCCAGAGTTGGCCGCGCTCCCCGTCCGGGAAGAAGAATTCCAGGTTGACCGTGAACGGCATCCAGATGCGGTAGTCGGTCGGCGCCATCAGGGCGACGTCCGGCAGGGCCATGTCCGGCGCCGGCTCGAACCGGAAGCGCAGTTCGCCGCCGATCCGCTCGATCTCCGCGATCGGCACCGTCGTCTGCCGCCGGTCGCCGAGCGAGCCGTCATGGACGAAGGGGAAGTGCGCCAGGTCGACGAAATTCTCCAGCCGCCGCCCGGCCGAGGTCGGCCAGGTATAGGGGTCGCCCTGGACGCAGCGGAACGCGTCGTCGCCCCAGGCCGGGCAGCCGGGAATGTCGGTGTCCGCCGCCGGGTCGAGGCGCAGCCAGACCAGGTCGTAGGCGACGCGGGCCTCGATCTTCCGCAGCCGGAAGCCCGGCGGGATCGGATAGTCCGGCATCGCCGGGATTTCGACGCACATGCCCCCGGCGTCGTAGAGCCAGCCGTGATAGGCGCAGCGCAGCCCGCCCGCCTCGATGCAGCCGATCGACAGCCGCGTCGAGCGATGGATGCAGCGGTCCGGGAAGGCGGTGACCGTGCCGGCGATCTCGGCGACGGCGACCGGCTCGCCGAGCAGCGTGACCGCGAGCGCCCGGCGCGCCGCCGTGGCGGCGGCAAGCTCCGGCAGGGTGCAGACCGGATGCCAGAAGTAGCGCCAGGCGCTGTCGTCCAGATAGGCCATCGTCGTCCTCCGCCCCGGACCGGCGCATCCCCCGCGCCGCCGGGAAGGGCACAGGGTACGGGCGCACCCCGGCGCCGGGCAAGGTGGCATCGGGCGTGTCGGGCGCGGTATGCGGCCGGTTTGTTTGCCGTCCGCTTGCCGGCAATTTGCCTTATGGATGGGGCGGATTCCGATAAAATCCGTAAATGGGGCCGCCGCCGGATTGCCGCCGGATTACCGCCTGTTGTTTGCCAATCGTTTGCCAGAAGGCCGGCACGCGCCCCGGTACACGGCTTCCGCGCCCCCGATCGGCAAGCCCCCGGCAGCGTCAGGCGGCGCATCAATCCCGGAAATCACGTTTCTCAAGAACCAGATGAAGTCGGCCATGATGGCCAAGCCGGCGGACAAGAATATCCAGTCCGGCAACAGCCGCGTCAAGGTCACGATCTACGGTCAGCTCAACCGGGCGATCCGCTTCGCCAACACGGGCGACGCGACCGAGATCACCAGCGTCGACAACGACGGTTCGTCCTCGAACGTCAGCGTCCGGGCGGTCGGCAAGGCCAATCCGAACCTGACCATCGGCGCCCTGCACGAGATCCGGTTCCAGCACAACCGCCGCTCGTTCACCAGGGAAGAGAACACGGGCAACTCCCGCATCGACTTCGCGCGTGTCGACCTGTGGCTCGACCACAAGGATATGGGCAAGATCTCGATGGGCCACAACTCGATGGCGGGCGACGCGGCCGGCCTGTTCGAGCTGACCGGCGTTTCCTTCGTCTACGGCTTCGCCGGCGCCAACGGCACCGACGGCACCCGGGCGGACGCCGCGGTGCGGGTGCTCGCCACGGGCGGCTCCACAGCCGACACCGAGGCGGGCGCGGGCGGAACCTTCGAAACGATGCAGGCGGCGGGCAAGGCGCGTGGCTTCCGGCCGTTCAACTTCTTCGGCTTCCGGCAGAACCGTATCCGCTACGATACGCCCAGCCTGATGGGCGCCCGGGCCAGCATCTCCTACGGCGAGGCCCAGACCTGGTCGGTCGGCCTGACCTATGCCGGCGCGCCTCCGGGCGTGAAGGACTTCAGCGCCCTGTTCGCCGCGGGCTTCCGCAAGAACGCCAACAACACGACCGCCTTCGCCGTCTCCGGCGGCATCAAGCATTCGTCGGGCTTCAACCTGAACGGCTCGTACGATTCGGACGCCAAGGTGCTGGACGGCGATCCCAAGAACAGCCAGTGGGGCGTTTCGGGCGGCTGGACCGGCAAGATCAACGACGCCGGCGCGACCGCCATCGGCATCGGCTACAACCGCTCGACCGACGGCATCCACGGCATCGCCCAGCAGTACTGGGCCGCGATCGTCCAGAACGTCGACGCGGCGGCGGCCGACGTCTATGCCGGCATCTCCTACGACAGCGGCACGGTGACCCACACGGTGGACGCCGGCGAAGCGACGCCGACCAACATTGCCGGATCCGGCACGCCGGCCGATGGCAATCTTGTGCTGCCCGTCGCGACAAAGGCGACCCCGTGCTACTCTGAAGGCACGAGTGCTGACGCATATGTCAGGGCCGCCGCAGGCGACACCTGCCAGGTTGCGCGCGACGGCGTGTTCAACTTCGTCGTCGGCGTCCGCCTGAAGTTCTAGGCGGATCGGCGTAACGGGAGCGGCCCGGTGCATCGCCTGGTTCTTGCGGCCACCGCCGCCCTGGCCCTGACGGCTTCCGGTTGCGCGACCGCGCCGGCGGAGAAGTCCTCCGCCGGCGGGGTGGCCGACCGGACCGCCTCCCGAACCGCCGTTGGGGCCGAAACAGGGGCGAAGGACGGCGAGAAATCCGGGGGCAAGAAGCTCTCCTGGTGGCAGCGGATCACGCGGTCCCGGGCCTCCGGAGAGAAGCCCTGGGTCTACGGCGACGTCCGGCCCGGCAAGGGCCTGATGAGCGACGACGAAGACGGCTTCGTCCTTCTCCGCAAGGGCGAAGCCGGCTCGTCCGACCCCGCCAGGCCCGCCAAGGTCCGGCGGCGCTGACCCCGGCTCAAGGCCGGGGCGGAGCCGGCCCCGCACCGCTCGCGAACCTTCGAGGCCCGGATGGCGACGTCCGGGCCTCTTTTCATGGCCGCCGCGGCTTGCGCCGCCCGCCCCTCAGCCTCGGGATTGCCCTGCAAAACCCCAAGCCGTCATTCCGACCGGGCGCTCTCCCTTCGCGTCATTTCGACCGAGCGCATTCCCTCCCCGTCATTCCGACCGGGCGCACCCTTTCCCGTCATTCCGGCCGGGCGCAGTCCCTTCGCGTCATTTCGACCGGGCGCACCCTTTCCCGTCATTTCGACCGAGCGAAGCGAGTGGAGAAATCCGGCTGGCGACGGGCGCCGGCCGAACGCCGGAGCCTGTGGCGTCGACGCAGCACCCGCCAGATTTCTCCGCTCCGCCCCGGATTAAATCCGGGGCTTCGGTCGAAATGACGGGATGGGAGACGGAGAGCGGCTGTTTTTGAATGATTGTTTAAGATCGAGTCTGCCAAGTCATTGAAATCGCTTGATTCTTGAATTAGACAGACCGGTCTTTCTTACATGCTTTTTTCTGCACCCGGCGGCCCTAACCCTTTGGAATCGTTGGAAACACGCCGTCCGGAAGTGCACAAAAACGATCACGATAGGAAATTTTCCAGCATCCCGGCCGGACGGGAGCGCCGGACGACACAGGGGCGGCAGGCGCACCTCGGGCGTTGACGGGGCCGATATAGGGCGTGGGGCTTGCCATTTCAAGGAATATTATCTAGAAAAAGGAAACGTTTTTGGAAGACCGGCGCGGCCTTCCCCCTCCCCGTCATTTCGACCGGAGCCCCGGATTTAATCCGGGGCGGAGCGGAGAAATCCGG
>VXNK01000156.1 GCA_009840595.1 Rhodospirillaceae bacterium
TCCTCCACTCGCTGCGCTCGGTCGGAATGACGGGTTGGGGGTTGCGCCCGGTCGGTATGGGGGTCCCGGAATGAGGTTCCCTGGATGCGTCATGAAATGTCATGTTTTGTCAGTTTCCGCCGCGCCGTCCCCGCCGTTCCGGTTCGCTGTCTTCACTGAAACAGACCGGTTCGCACGCCCTGTCTTTTGCGCCGGCCTTTCCGTCCGCAGATGCGCCGCCGGCCCGCCACCGGTCCCAACGCAGTCGCGCATTATGTTCATATAATGTTCTCATCACGTCCGATCAAGCCGGAAAAGCGCTCTGCCACCGCGATGCGCAAGAGGCCGCCGGGCGAGCGGGCGGCCGTGAGGGGCGCTCAGTTCTTCAGCCCTTCCCAGAGAGTTTTCACCCGCTCGAAGAAATCGGCGGATTTCGGGCTGTTGCTGTCGCCGCCGGCCTCACGGAACTGTTCGAGGATCTCGCGCTGCCCGGCGTTCAGGTTGCGCGGCGTCTCGACCTCGATCTCGATATACATGTCGCCGCGCGCCCGCGAGCGGAGCTGCGACATGCCCTTGCCGCGCAGCCGGAACTGGTCGCCGCTCTGCGCGCCTTCCGGAATCGTGATCCGGGCGCGCATGCCCTCGACCGTCGGCACTTCCAGCGTGCCGCCGAGCGCCGCCGTCGTCATCGGCAGGGGCACCTGGCAGTAGATGTTCGCGCCGTCGCGGTGGAACACGTCGTGCGGCGCCACCGAGACGAAAATATAGAGGTCGCCCGGCGGGGCGCCGCGCATGCCGGGCTCGCCCTCGCCGGCGAGGCGGATCCGCGTGCCGTCGTCGACGCCGGCGGGAATGTTGACCGACAGGGTCTTTTCGCGCCGCACCCGCCCGGCGCCCTTGCACGTCCGGCAGGGATTCTCGATCACCTCGCCCTCGCCCTGGCACTGGGGGCAGGTGCGCTCGACCGTGAAGAAGCCCTGGCTGGCGCGCACCCGCCCGCGGCCGCCGCAATGGCCGCAGGTCGTCCGGGCCGCGCCGCCCTCCGAGCCGCTGCCGCCGCACGACGCGCACTGGTCGGCGCCGGGCACGCGGATGGTCGTCTGCTTGCCCGTGAACGCGTCCTCCAGGCTGACTTCCATGTTGTAGCGCAGGTCCTGGCCGCGGGTCGGCTGCCGGCGCCCGCCCGGGTTCATGCCGGAAATGTCGCCGAAAATGTCCTCGAAGATGTCGCCGAAGCTGCCGCCGCCGAAATTGAATTCGAAACCGCCGCCCCCGAAACCGCCCGGGCCCGGCCCGCCGCCCTGCTCGAACGCGGCATGGCCGAAGCGGTCGTAGGCCGCGCGTTTCTCGCCGTCCTTCAGGACTTCGTAGGCCTCGTTGACCTGCTTGAAATTACGCTCGGCCTCGGTGTCGCCCGGATTGCGGTCGGGATGATACTGCATCGCCTTCTTGCGGAAGGCGGACTTGATCTGCGCCTCGTCCGCATCGCGGCCGACGCCGAGCACGTCGTAAAGGTCCCGCTGCGCCATCGCCGATCCCGCCTGTCAGGCCGAAATCGCCATCGGCCGACGCCGGCCGTCAGGACGCTTTCTTCTGCTCGTCGTCGTCGTCGACTTCCTCGAAGTCGGCATCGACGACGCCCTCTTCGGCCTGGGCTCCGGCCTGGCCGTCGGTCGCTTCGGCGCCGCCGGCCGCGTCGCCTGCCGCACCGGTGGCGGCTTCGGCCTCGGCCTGCTGGGCGGCGTACATGGCCTCGCCCAGCTTCATCGACGCCTGCATGAGGGCCTGGGTCTTTTCCTGGATCGCGCCGAGGTCGTCCTCGTCCTTGACCGCCTTGAGGTCCTCCATCGCCTTCTCGATGGCCTCTTTGTCCGCCTCGCCGATCTTGTCGCCATGCTCGGCGAGCGACTTGCCGGTTTGGTGGATCATGGCGTCGGCGGCGTTTCTGGCGTCCGCCAGTTCGCGGCGCTTGCGGTCCTCCTCGGCGTTGGCCTCGGCCTCCTCGACCATGCGCTCGATCTCGTCGTCGCTCAGGCCGCCGGAGGCCTGGATGCGGATCTGCTGTTCCTTGCCGGTCGCCTTGTCGGTCGCCGTGACGCTGACGATGCCGTTGGCGTCGATATCGAAGGCGACCTCGATCTGGGGCACGCCGCGCGGCGCCGGCGGAATGCCGACCAGGTCGAACTGGCCGAGCATCTTGTTGTCCGCCGCCATTTCGCGCTCGCCCTGGCCGACCCGGATCGTGACCGCGCCCTGGTTGTCCTCGGCGGTCGAGAAGACCTGGCTCTTTTTGGTCGGGATCGTCGTGTTGCGGTCGATCAGCCGGGTGAACACGCCGCCCAGCGTCTCGATGCCGAGCGAGAGCGGCGTCACGTCGAGCAGCAGGACGTCCTTCACGTCCTTGTTCAGCACGCCGCCCTGGATCGCGGCGCCGAGCGCGACGACCTCGTCCGGGTTAACGCCCTTGTGGGGCTCGCGGCCGAAGATCTGCTGCACCGTCTCCTGCACCCTGGGCATCCGGGTCATGCCGCCGACCAGGATGACCTCGTCGATTTCGCTGGCCTTCAGGCCGGCATCCTTGAGCGCCGACTTGCACGGCCCGACCGTGCGCTGGATCAGCTCCTCGACCAGGGTTTCCAGCTTGGCGCGGGTCAGCTTCACGTTGAGATGCTTCGGCCCGCTGGCGTCGGCGGTGATGAAGGGCAGGTTGATGTCGGTCTGGGTCGCGCTCGACAGTTCGATCTTGGCCTTTTCCGCGGCCTCCTTGAGGCGCTGGAGCGCCAGCCGGTCCTCGCGCAGGTCGATGCCCTGGTCCTTTTTGAACTCGGCGGCCAGATAGTCGATGATCCTGGCGTCGAAATCCTCGCCGCCCAGGAAGGTGTCGCCGTTGGTCGACTTGACCTGGAACAGGCCGTCGCCGATCTCGAGGATGGAGACGTCGAAGGTGCCGCCGCCCAGGTCGTAGACCGCGATGGTGCCGCTTTCCTTCTTCTCCAGCCCGTAGGCCAGCGCCGCCGCCGTCGGCTCGTTGATGATGCGCCGGACGTCGAGGCCGGCGATCCGGCCGGCGTCCTTGGTCGCCTGGCGCTGGGAATCGTCGAAATAGGCCGGCACGGTGATGACGGCTTCGACGACCGGCTCGCCCAGATAGTCCTCGGCGGTCTCCTTCATCTTCTGGAGGATGAAGGCGCTGATCTGGCTCGGGCTGAATTTCTCGTCGCGCGCGCCGACCCAGGCGTCGCCGCCGTCGGACTTGACGATCTTGTAGGGAACGAGATCGATGTCCTTCCGGGTCATCGGATCGTCGAAGCGCCGGCCGATCAGGCGCTTGACCGCGAAGATCGTGCTTTCGGGGTTGGTCACCGCCTGGCGCTTGGCCGACTGGCCGACCAGCCGCTCGCCATCCTCGGCGAACGCCACCATCGAAGGCGTCGTGCGCCCGCCTTCCGAATTCTCGATCACTTTGGTATTCCCGCCGTCCATCACAGCGACGCAGGAATTGGTGGTGCCGAGGTCGATACCGATAATCTTGGGCATGGCCGCATTCTCTCCTGTGCCAGCAGGTCCGCACAGGCCCTTTCAGGCGCCGGTGCGAGACCCCCGTTCCGACCGTGTACCGGGCCGGCGCGCCGCCCGCCCGGGCGGCGGAGGCCGGCCGCAATTTCAAGGATTGCGGGGCCTTCCCCGCTTCGCTGCTGCATATAGGGAGCGGTCGCGGGCGCCGCAAGACGCGGCAAATGCGGACAAAACCGCCCGGCGCGCCGGCGACTCTTCCGCCCGCGCTGTCGGCAGGGCCGGCGCGCCCGTGCTAGCCTGCAAGGGTGATCGTCTCGGCCTCCTACCGCACGGATATTCCGGCCTTCTACGCCGACTGGTTCCTCAACCGGGTCGCGGCGGGCGCGGTGCGGTTCCGCAATCCGTTCGGCGGCGGCATCGTCACCGTTTCGCTGAAACCGGCCGATGTCTCGGGCATCGTGTTCTGGACGCGCAACTTCGCGCCGCTCCTGGAGCGACTCGGGCCGGTCGCGGAGCGCGGCTGGCCCTTCGTCGTGCAGTTCACCGTCACCGGCTATCCGCGGCCGCTCGAACCTTCGACGATCCGCGCGGAGGACGCCGCGGCCCAGATCGCGCGGATCGCCCGGCGCTTCGGCCCGCGCGCCGCGGTCTGGCGCTACGATCCGGTCCTGCTGTCCGCGCTCACCGGGCCGGACTGGCATCGCGACGCCTTCGCCCGCATCGCCGGGATGCTGCGCGGCCATGTCGACGAGGCGGTGATTTCCTTCGTCGAGCCCTACCGCAAGACGCGCCGGAACCTCGACCGCCTGGCGCGCGACGCCGGACTCGACTGGCGGCTGCCGGAGCCGGAAGAGAAAGCCGACATCGTCCGCGACCTCGCCGCGGTCGCCGGCGACGCCGGCATGGCGCTCACCCTGTGCACGCAGCCCGCGCTCGCCGAACGGGTGGCGGGCATCGCCGCCCCGGCGCGCTGCATCGACGCCGGGCGGCTCGGCGACGTTGCGGGCCGGCCGGTCATCGCGCCGGCGAAGGGCAACCGGCCGGGCTGCCTGTGCGCGGCGTCGCGCGATATCGGCGCCTACGACACCTGCCCCCACGGCTGCGCCTACTGCTACGCCGTCGCCGACCGCGCACGGGCGAAGGCGGCGTATGCAGCGCATGACGACAGCGCGGAGATGCTGGGGGTGCGGTAGGAGAGGGGGCGCTTCTTCTTGCAGAGGAAGCCCTTGGGGCGGGGCCTACGCCGCGTCGCTTTCCCCGGTATTCTCTTCGGGCGGCTCGGCGGCGTCTTCCGGAACCTCTGCCGCTTCTTCGGGCGCAGGCTCTTCCGGCGGCTTCCGCGCAACGCCGACCAGGGCGGGGCGCAGCAGCCGGTCGTGGATGACGTAGCCGTCCTGCACGACCTGGGCGACCGCGCCGGGTGCCAGTTCGTCCGTCGGCACCTCGAACATCGCCTGGTGGCGGTTGTGGTCGAAGCGCTCGCCGGTTTCCGGCGTCACCTTTTTCACGCCGTGCCGCTCCAGGGCCTGCAGCATCTCCTGCAGCGTCATGTCCACCCCGGCGCGCAGGTTGAACAGGTTTTCGTCCTCCTCGCGGGGCAGGTCCGGCACGGCTTCGAGGGCACGGCCGAGATTGTCGGCAACGGTCAGGATGTCCCGCGCCAGCCCGGTCGCGCCGTATTTGCGGCTGTCCGCCACGTCGCGGGCGGCGCGCTTGCGGGCGTTGTCGGCATCGGCCATGGCGCGCAGCGCCCGGTCCTTCAGTTCCGCAACCTCGATCTCCAGATCGACGATGCGCTGCTGCTCTTCGGTCAGCGCCGGCGCGCCGGTTTCGCCCGAGTCCGCCTCGCCCGAGTCCGCTTCGCCCGAGTCCGGCCCGGCCGGCTCCGCGCCGCCGCCGGCCGGATCGCCGTCCTGCGGCGCGCGGGCCTCCGGCGCGTCGCTGTCGTTGGCCGCCTCGGGCGGCGCGGCGGGTTCGGATGCGGCCGCCGGCGGGTCCTCCGGGCCGGCGGATCCGCCGTCATTGTCCCCGGCCGGGGTTTCCTCGCCGGGATCGGTCTTGCGCGGGGTTTCGGTCATGACGTGCCGCTCGGTCGTGCTGTTCGCGGGGTTCGCAGGCGTAGGCGTCCGTACGGGCCTAGCCGATCAGCCGGCCGACGACGGTCGCCGTATAGTCCACCATCGGAATGATCCGGGCATAGTTCATGTGCGTCGGTCCGATGACGCCGATCGCGCCGACGACCATCTCGTCCGAATTCTTGTAGGGCGTGATGATCAGCGAGCAGCCGGCGTTGCGGAACAGTTCGTTCTCCGCGCCGATGAAGATCCGGACGCCCTGCGCCTCGCTCGACAGTTCGAGCAGCCGGAGCAGGGTCTCCTTCCTTTCCAGCGCCGAAAACAGCCGCCGCACCCTTTCCAGATCGTCAATCGCCGCAACGTCTTCAAGGAGCTTGGACTGGCCGCGGACAATTAGCGCACCCCGGTCGGGCCGCGCCCCGTCGGAGCCCGACCAGACCGCCAGCCCGCGCGCGACGAGGTCGCCGGTGAGCGCGTCGAGCCGGGCGCGCTCGGCGGCGAGTTCCTCGGTGACCGAGCGTTGCGCCTCGCTCAGCGTCTTGCCGACCAGCCGGGCGGTCAGATAGTTCGACGCCTCGACCAGCGCCGACGGCGGCAGGCCGACCGGCACGTCGATGATCCGGTTTTCGACCGCACCGTCGCGCAGCACCATGACGACCAGCGCGCGCCCGGGGCCGAGGTTGACGAATTCGATGTGCTGGAGCGCGCTTTCCGATTTCGGCGCGATCACCAGCCCGACCTGCTCCGACAGGCCGGCAAGCGACTGGCTGGCCTGGCGCAGAACCTGGTCCACGCTGCGGCCGTTGGCGGCGCATTGCGCCTCGATCCGTTCGCGCTCCTCCCCGGACAGGCGGCCGACCTCGAGCAGGCCGTCGACGAACATGCGCAGGCCGGCATCGGTCGGCAGGCGGCCGGCCGAGGTGTGCCGGGCATAGAGCAGGCCGGCATCCTCCAGGTCCGCCATGACGTTGCGGATCGTGGCCGGCGACAGGCTGATATCCTCCATGCGCGACAGGGTGCGCGAGCCGACGGCCTCGCCGGAGGTCATGTAGGCCTCGACGATCCGGCGCAGGATGTTGCGCGCCCGGTCGTCCAGCGCCTGCACGGACGATCCCCCCGCCGGAGGTGTCGGCGTCACGATGCTGCCGGAATCGGGCGTCGTCATGGTGGGCTCGCAGGGTCCGATGCAACGGGACGCGGTGCCCCGGGGATACAGGGGAGATACAGGGGCGCAAGCGCGGCGAAAATGTAGGCATTGCGGAAAATGCGGTCAATCCGGCGCGCCGGTGAGCGATTCGGGAACCTTGGGCATTTTGCCTGTCATCCGCTAGATTGCCGGTCCCTGCCCCAATTCCCTAGGCCATTCCATGAATCAGTCCGGGATTTCCTCCGTCAGGCCGTCCGGCCGCGCGCGCGACGCGATGCGGGAGGTGACGCTCGAGCCCGGCTGGGCCGGCCACGCGGAAGGCTCCTGCCTAGTGCGGTTCGGCGGCACCCATGTGCTGTGCGCGGCCTCGGTGATCGAGCGGGTGCCGCCCTTCCTGCGCAACACCGGGCGCGGCTGGGTAACCGCCGAATACGGCATGCTGCCGCGCTCGACCCACAGCCGCACCGACCGGGAGGCGGCGCGCGGCAAGCAGAGCGGCCGGACCCAGGAAATCCAGCGCCTGATCGGCCGCTCCCTGCGCGCGGTGACCGACCTGGAAGGCTTCGGCGAGCGCCAGATCACCGTGGACTGCGACGTGCTTCGGGCCGACGGCGGGACGCGCACCGCCGCGATCACCGGCGGCTGGGTCGCGCTGCACCAGGCCTTCGGGTGGCTGATCGGCAAGGGCGAGATCGACGAGACCCCGCTGACCGGCCAGGTCGCGGCGGTGTCCTGCGGCATCTACCGGGGCGAGACGGTGCTGGACTTGGACTATGCCGAGGACAGCGCCTGCCAGGCCGACGCCAATTTCGTGCTGTCCGGCGACGGCGGGCTGATCGAGGTCCAGGCGACGGCGGAGGACCGGCCGTTCGCCCAGAGCCAGTTCGATGAATTGCTGGCGCTGGCGAAGCAGGGCGTCGGCGAACTGTGCGCCCTGCAGCGCGCCGCCGTCGGGTAGCGGGCGGCATGGCGCCGCCCTCGCCGTTTCCGCTCGCCGGCGACCTCGTCATCGCCAGCCACAATGCAGGCAAGGTGCGCGAGATCGGCGAATTGCTGGCGCCGCTGGCGGTGACGGTGCGCGCTGCCGGCGAACTCGGCCTGCCCGAACCGGACGAGACGGAAGACAGCTTCGCCGGCAACGCGCTGCTGAAAGCCCGGGCTGCGGCCGGCGCGTCGGGCCTGCCCGCGCTCGCCGACGACTCGGGCCTGGCGGTGCGCGCCCTGGGCGGCGAACCGGGTATCCATTCGGCGCGCTGGGCCGGGCCGGAGCGGGATTTTTCCTTGGCGATGGCAACGGTAAACCGGGCGCTCGGCGACGCCGAGGACCGGGGCGCCGCCTTCGTCTGCGCGCTTGCCCTGGCCACCCCGGAGGGCGGCGAGGCCGTGTTCGAAGGCCGGGTCGAGGGCCGTCTCGTCTGGCCGCCGCGCGGCAACCGCGGTTTCGGCTACGATCCGATCTTCGTGCCCGACGGCCACGAGACGACCTTCGGCGAAATGGAACCGGCGGCCAAGCACGCGATCAGCCACCGGGCCCGCGCCTTTGCCAAACTGCTCGCCGCCTGGCGCGCCGCGGCATGACGGCGCCTGATTTGCCAATGGCACGACCTCGAATCTCCCTTCCCTTGGGGGAGGGGGAGACAGCGGATGGCCCGGCCGGAAACTCCCGCCCGGCCGCCCTCGCGGTCTATATCCACTGGCCGTTTTGTCTGTCGAAATGCCCCTATTGCGATTTCAACTCCCATGTCCGGGAGACCATCGACGCGGCGGCCTGGCAGAGGGCCTATCTGAACCAGATCCGGGCCTGCGCGGCGCGGACCGGCCCGCGGCGCGTGACCAGTCTCTATTTCGGCGGCGGCACACCCAGCCTGATGCCGCCGGAAACCGCGGCCGCGATTATCGAAGCCGTCGCCGAGGCCTGGACGCTGGAACGCGACGCCGAAATAACGCTGGAGGCCAACCCGGCCGCCGTCGACCGGGCGCGCTTCGCCGGCTTCGCCGCCGCGGGCGTGAACCGGGTCTCGATCGGCGTGCAGAGCTTCGACGACCGGGACTTGCAGTTTCTCGGCCGCAACCATTCCGCCGCCGACGCGCGGCGGGCGCTCCGGCTGGCGCGCCGGCATTTCGGCCGGTTCAGCTTCGACCTGATCTACGCCCTGCCGGAGCAGACCGCGGCGGACTGGGGGACGCGGCTGCGCGACGCGCTGGCCGGGGCCGGCGACCATCTCTCGCTCTACCAGCTCACGATCGAGCCGGGCACCGCCTTCCACGCGCAATGGCAGCGCGGCGACCTGGCGACGCCGGACGACGATACGGCCGGAGCCCTGTACGAAACCACCCAGGAAGCGATGGATGCCGCGGGCCTGCCGGCCTACGAGATTTCCAACCATGCCCGGCCCGGCGCCGAATCGCGCCACAACCTGGCCTACTGGCGCTATGGCGACTATGCCGGGATCGGCCCCGGCGCCCACGGCCGGCTGACCGTCGGCGGCGTGCGCCACGCCACCCGGCAGCACCGCGCGCCGGAAGTATGGCTGGAACGGGCGCTGCGGGCGGGCGACCCGCTGGCGGCGGAGCAGGGCTCGACGGTCGTTTCCGGCGCCGACGCCGTCGTCGAGGCGGTGATGATGGGGCTGCGCACGGCGGAAGGCGTGCCGCTCGCCCGGCTCGCCGCGCTGAGCGACGATCCGGAAGGCGTCCCGGAAGACGTCTGGGCCGCCCTGGACCGGGATGCCATCGCGCGCCTCGCCGAAGCCGGCCTGCTGGCGGACGAGCCGGACCGGCTGCGCGCCACTCCCGCCGGCCGCCAGCGCCTCAACGCCGTGCTCGCCGCGATCCTGCGCTGACCGGCGCGCGCCGGTTGTTCAGTTGGTGCCGATGGCGAAGCTGTCGGGCGGCGGGTCGATCGTCTCGAAGCGGCTGCGCCTCACCTCCAGCACCGCGAGGCCGCGTTCGATCAGGCCGTTCTCGCGGAAACGGAAAATGCCGTCCGCGCCCAGGAAGCCGTTCGGGTCGGTCAGCGCGCGCCGGGTGAACGGGTTGCGCTTCGGCTGCGCCTGTTTCGCCAGGGCCGCGGCAAGCGCGATGGCATCGTAGGCCATGCTGGAGAAGCGATCGGGCTTCGCCTTGAAGACCTGTTCGTAGCGTTCGGCGAAGCGGGCGCTGATGTCCGGCGCCGGCGCCGCGAACCAGCCGCCGCTCAGATGGCGTTCGGCGCGCACGCTGGGATCGTTCCAGCGCGACGTGCCCAGGAACCGGTAGTCCGGCGGCAGCACGTCGTTGAACGCCAGCAGGCCGGCCAGGCTGCGCAGGTCGTCGCCGCCGGCATGGATCAGCACGGCCCGGTAATCCGGCTCCTCGGCGAAGGTTTCGACATGCTTGCGCATGTCGGCGATCCGGCCGGAATAGAAGGCGGTGCGGCGGATTTCCGCGCCGTGGCGCTGCGCCGCCGCCTCGGCATACATGACGATGCGCTCGCCGGTCGCCGACGCCGGCGCCAGTACGCCGATCTCCGCGAAGCCGTTGACCGCGGCGTAGCGGACGATCCGGTCGACCTGCTGGCGCAACAGGAAGCTGAGCAGGAACACGTTGCCGCCGGCCACGCTCTCGCTGTTCGAGAAGGCGAGCACATTGATGCGGGCCCTGGCCGCCGGGCGCCTGACCGCCGCGACCGCCTCGCGGAACAACGGACCGACGATCAGCCGGGCGCGGGCCGCGATGGCCTTGCGCGCCGCCGCTGCCGCGCCTTTCGCCGTTCCCCCGGTATCGAAGGAAAGAACGGTGAGGTCCCGGTTGCCCGATTCCATGACCGCCATATGCGCGGCATTTTCCATCGAAGCGCCGACCGCGGCGTAGCGGCCGGACAGCGGCAGCAGCAGGGCGATCCTGATCTCTCCGGCCTGGTCGGCAACGCGCTCCGGCGGCTTGGCGGCCGATCCGGGTTTTCCCTTGGGCACACAGGCCGCCAGGGCGAAGGCAAGCGCCAGGGCGACGACGAGCAGCGCAACCGGCCGGCGCAACGCCGCGAATGCGGCGCCGGCGCCGCGCGCTGCCGCGGCCCCCGTCATTGCGGGCGTCTTTATGGGCAGGCCTGCATAGGCTACCGTCACCTCGAACTCCCGTTTGTCGCGCCCGTCAAGAGCCGGTCCGAAGCCATGTATCCGAAGCCCTACAGCCAAGGTAGTGACTGGCGGAATTGTTGTAAACGCCGCGCCCGATGACCGAACCGCCGCACGAACCGGCCGCAGCGCCCCCCGCAGTGCGCCCCGAAGCGCCTCTTCCGCCGGGCCTCTATCCGGTCGCGACGCCGATCGGCAACCTGCGCGACATCACCCTGCGCGCGCTCGATACGCTGGCCCAGGCCGACCTGGTCGTCTGCGAGGACACGCGGGTGACCGGCCGGCTGCTCGCCCGTTACGGCATCAAGGCCCGGTTGCGGTCCTACAACGACCGCAACGCGGCCCGGCAGCGCCCGGCGATTCTTGAAGCACTCAAAGCGGGCAAGAGTGTGGCGCTGGTGAGCGACGCCGGCTCGCCCCTGATTTCCGACCCCGGCTACCGGCTGGTCGCGGACGCCATCGCGGCGGGCTGCCGGGTCGAATCGGTGCCGGGCCCGACCGCCGCGATCGCCGCCCTGCAGGTCTCCGGCCTGCCGACCGACCGGTTCCGCTTCGTCGGCTTCCTGGCGCCCAGGGACGCCAGACGCCGCCGGCAGCTTGCGGAACTCGCCGGCGAGACCTGCACCCTGATCATCTACGAGAGCGGACCGCGGCTCGCCGCGAGCCTGCGCGCGATGGCCGATATCCTGGGCGACCGGCCGGCGGCCGTCGCGCGCGAGCTGACCAAGCGCTACGAGGAAGTCCGGCGCGGCACGCTGGACCGGCTGGCGGCGGCGTGGGACAGCGCACCGAAGGGCGAGATCGTCGTTGTCGTGGCCGGCCGGGCGGACGATCCCGGCGCCGGCCGGGAAGCCGGGGAAGATATCGACGCCCCGATCCGCGCCGGGCTCGCCGCCGGCGACAGCGTGCGCTCGGTCGCCGACGCCGTCGCCGGATCGACGGGAACGCCGCGGCGGACCGTCTATCGGCGGGCGCTCGCCCTGTCCCGGGAAGGGTCCCGGGAAGGGTCCCGGGAACAGCCCCGGGAACAGCCCCGGGAACGCGGGCCGGCAGACCGGTGAGCCGGCGGCCTTGACTGGAAAGGGGACGGGAAACGGGAGCGAGAAACGCCGGCGGGCCCGGCGCGCCGGACTGCGCGCCGAAACGGCCGCCGCCTGGTTTCTGCGCTGCAAGGGCTACCGGATCGAGGCGAAGAACCTGCGCACGCCGCTCGGCGAGATCGACATCGCGGCGCGGCGCGGCGGCACGCTCGCCATCGTCGAGGTCAAGCGCCGGCCGGACGCGGCCGATCTCGGCAGCGCCGTGACCGCGGCCCAGCAACGCCGCCTGGTCAACGCCGCCGGCTGGCTGCTCTCGGCCCGGCCGGCGCTGGCGCGGCTTACCGTCCGCTTCGATGTCGTGCTGGTCGCGCCCGGCCGCTTGCCGCTACATTTGCCCAATGCCTGGCAGGCCTGAGGAGCAAGGGGCAGGGCTTGATGAAACGATAATTCATGTAGTGGGTTTGAATTCGATACTTAATTCTGGGAATGATTCTACTAGGTTCCCCGCAGCTTCTAACGTATCGTTTCCCCACTGATTTGAGATTACATACGTTTTTTCTTCGGCATGATGTAATTCATTTTCTTCACAGAAATATCGAGAAGAACGAGGGACTTTTCCTCCACGATCCTCCTGCATAAAGCGCTCTTTAACCTGAGTTGAATTGAGCCGTTCGTCAAATGAAATCAGTTTCCGTTTAGGAATGCAATTTATCACTTTTTCCGGAGCGCCACCCCTACTTAATATTCCTTTAATTATATGGAACATCATTCCTCTCTTATACAATGCCTCGTGCTTTTCCTCACCAATGGCTACATCAAACTTTGTACGATCTCTTGTAGCCTTCCGAAGCTCTCTTTCTTCAAGTCTTTTTTCTCGAATTCTGACTTGATAATCTGCTGCTTCGGGAACAGGAATAATGGTCTGGACGTCCACAAGCAATTTACCTTCAAATTTATACGGATGCATTCGGACACATCGAATATCCAGCCCACGTTCATTCAACCACAATACCGACGTGGTAAGTTCTTTTGTAAAGTCGAGGGATGCAAGAACAATTTTGACTTCCTGCCCAAACGAAACTTCATCAGGATCATCTAATTCTAAAAACTCAAGCAAACTATCCCTCGCATCGAGGTCGATTCCGTTCTTAGCCAAATAGTTCTGATATTTCTCCACTAGTTCATCGAACGTCAATACAGAGATCATCGCAGCGTAACGAATTGCCTGAAGCTCCATATAGCCGCCATCAATCGTACGCTTTAGCTCAATTACGACAATATTAGCATCTCTATCTATTCCCAATAAGTCGATCCGAGCACGGCCGTCGTCCCATTGATTAAATTCCTCAGATACAATCATGGTATCGGGAGAAATTACATCAATATCGGCTTTCAATAATCGCTGGATGTCATGCCTTTCCTTGACACCTTCGTTGGAGAATGTGGTGCGATCTATCTTTTCGAATCCTTCATCATTAATTTGATAAATTGACATTGGCACTTCCCCGTATTGTGTGTCGTCGGTCGTTGTGTAGACACTTTCCATAATACAAAGGAATACAGTTGCAATGCAATAGAGAATTACTTCGGTATGACGTGGAATTGCGTTTTCTCGCAAGTGGCATTCCATCGCCTAGCGGCGACCGGCACGGCTGCGGCTGGCGCGGCTCACCGTCCGCTTCGATGTCGTGCTGGTCGCGCCCGGCCGCCTGCCGCTACATTTGCCCAATGCCTGGCAGGCCTGAGGAGCGGGAATGACCGGTTCAACCGACGCGCCGAACTATCGCGCCTTCGCCGACCCCGACGCCGCCGGGGCGTGGCTGAAGGCCCTGGGCGGCGTGCCGGACGCGACCATCGACCTGACCGGGGCGTGCCTGGCGCTTGCCGCGCTGGAGCGGCCCTGGCAACCGCTCGACCGGGAGGTCGACCATCTCGCCCGCCTCGCCGACGACCTGCGCGGTTCGGTTCCCGCGGCGGGCCTGCCGGTGGAGGAGCGGGCCGAAGCCATCGCCGGCGTGCTGCACGGCAGGCACGACTATCGCGGCGACCGGGAAAGCTACGACGACCTGCGCAACGCCAACCTGCTCGCGGTCATCGAGCGCCGGCGCGGCCTGCCGATCGCGCTGAGCGTGCTCTGGCTCCACCTGGCGCGCGCCATGGACTGGCCGGCCGAGGGCGTCAACTTTCCAGGCCATTTCCTGGTCCGGCTCAGCGACGGGCCGGAGCGGCTGATGGTCGATCCGTTCGACGATGGCCGGACGGTCGGAACCGGCGACCTGCGCGCGCTCGTCAAGCTGGTTGAGGGCGACGATGCCGAACTCAGGCCGCACCATTACGCGCCGGCGGAGAACCGCGACATCCTTCTGCGCCTGCAGAACAACATCAAGCTGCGGCAGATCCGGGCCGGCCGGCTGGACGACGCGCGGATCACCGTGGAGCGGATGCTGCTCTACGCGCCGGACCGGGCGGCGCTGTGGCACGCGCTCGGCGTGCTCAACGCCGAGACCGGCCGGCCGAAAGCCGCCCTCGATGCGCTGGGCAAGGTCGCCGGCCTCGACGACGCCGGCGTCTGGCAGCGCCAGGTCGCCCGGCTGATGCAGCAGTTGCGCCGGAAGCTGAACTGACGGCGGAATTGCCTGAGCGGCCCGGCCCGCAAGTGCGCCCCGGTCAGGCGAGGCGGTCAGGCGAGGCGGTGGACGACGCCGCGCAAATCGCCGCTCGCCGGCGGGAAGCGTTCGAACACCAGCGGGTCGTGGCCGGGGATGACCAGGTCCGGTTCGCTCGCCAGCGCCAGGGCGGTATCCAGCGCGGCCAGATAGTCCTCGACATTGTGGACGATCCAGAAGGGCCGCCGGTCGGCCAGGTTCTCGTAATAGTGGGCCGCGTCCGAGGCCAGCACCATCCAGCCCTTCGCGGTGTGCACCCGCACGATCTGCATGCCCTTCGTGTGCCCGCCGACCCGGTGGAGCGTCAGCCCCGGCGCCAGTTCGCCGTCGCCGTCGTGGAAGGCGACCCGGCGTTCGAACACCCGGTGGACCATGGCGGCGATATGGTCGGCCTCGAAGGCGTGGGCGATCGCCGGTTCGGTCATGCAGCGGCCGGTGGCGAAAGCCATCTCGTCGTCCTGGAGATGAAACTGCGCGGCCGGGAAATCCGCGAAGCCGCCGGCGTGGTCGTAGTGCAGATGGGTGATGACGACGTCGCGGACCGCCGCGGCGTCCAGCCCGATCAGAGCCAGCCCCTCCGCCGCGCCGCGCAGATGGATGCGCTGCCGCCTGGCGGCGTCGGCCGCGCTGAAGCCGGTGTCGACCGCCCAGGCCCGCTCGCGGCCCGGATCGACGACGGCCCAGACGAAATAGTCCATCGCCATCGGCGCATCGTGCGGATCGCCGCCCAGGAACATCTCGGTTCGCCGGCCGGTGCGCTCGGCATACTTGATGGCGTAAACGCGGTACTGCGGAAGGGATGCCATGATTCTCCGCTCCGGTCTCTGTTCCGGTCTTCACTCCGGTTGTCGCCGGACCGGCTTTCCGCCCGGCCCTTTTATCGCCTGGCCTTTTATCGCCCTTGCAACCGTTTCAGCACATACACGCGCAGGGCGCTCGACAGGTTGCCCGCCGCTTCCTCGTCGATTTCGGCGATCAGGCCGGCGAGCGAGCGGCCGTCCGCAGCCGCGATGTCTCTCAGCGCTTCCCAGAACGGCGCCTCCAGCGATACGCTGGTCCGGTGGCCGCGGATCGTGACCGAGCGCTTTACGACCGGGTCCGTCATCGGGAGGCGACCGCCATGCTGATCCTCAAGCCGAGTTGCGAATGCTGCGATGCGGACCTGCCGCCGGAGTCGGCCGAAGCGCGCATCTGCAGCTTCGAATGCACCTTTTGCGCCGATTGCACGCGATCCCGGCTGAACGGCATTTGCCCGAACTGCGGCGGCAACCTCGTTCCCCGCCCGATCCGCCCGGCGGACAAGCTGGCGAAGTTTCCGGCCTCGACCGAGCGGGTGTTCAAGCCCGAGGGCTGCGCGGCCTGACACATTCGTTTGTCTGGCCCGGATCGCCGCGCCGCGCCTCAGCCCGGCCGCGTCATCCTCGCCGGGCGCACCCAGGCGTCGAACTGCTCCTCTGTCAGCAGGCCGAGTTTCACGCCGGCCTCCTTCAGCGTCGAGCCGTCGGCGTGGGCCGTCTTGGCGATCCTTGCGGCGTTGTCGTAGCCGATATGCGGGTTGAGCGCCGTCACCAGCATCAGCGAATCGCTCATCAGCCGGTCGATGCGCGCTTCGTCGGCCTCGATGCCGGCCACGCAATTGTCGGCGAAGGAGACGCAGGCGTCGGCGATCAGGCGGATCGACTGCAACAGGTTATGGATAATGACCGGCTTGAACACGTTGAGCTCGAAATGGCCGTTCGAGCCGGCGACGGTGACCGCCGTATGGTTGCCGATCACCTGGCAGCACACCATGGTGAGCGCCTCGCACTGGGTCGGATTGACCTTGCCGGGCATGATCGAGGAGCCGGGCTCGTTGGCCGGCAGCACCAGTTCGCCCAGGCCGGAGCGCGGGCCGGAGCCGAGAAAGCGGATGTCGTTGGCGATCTTCATCAGCGAGGCCGCCAGCACGTTGAGCGCGCCCGACGCCTCGACCGCCGCGTCGTTCGCCGCCAGCGCCTCGAACTTGTTGCGCGCGGTGCGAAAGCGGAAGCCGGTGATTTCCGAGACCCGGGCCGCGAAGGCCTTGTCGAACCCCTTGGGCGCGTTCAGGCCGGTGCCGACCGCCGTGCCGCCCTGGGCCAGTTCCGAGAGCCGCGGCAGGGTCTGCTTCACCCGGTCGATGCCGTATTTCATCTGCTGGACATAGCCGGAGAATTCCTGGCCGAGGGTGAGCGGCACGGCGTCCTGGGTATGGGTCCGGCCGATCTTGACGATCCGGTCGAAAGCCCTGCGCCGCCCGTCCAGCACGTTGTGCAGATGCCGGAGCGCCGGCAGCAGCAGCGTCTCGATCTGCACCACCGCCGCGATGTGCATGGCGGTCGGGAAGGTGTCGTTGGACGACTGGCTGCGGTTGACATGGTCGTTCGGATGGACCGGGTCCTTCGAGCCGATCTGCCCGCCCATCGTCTCGATGGCCCGGTTCGCGATCACCTCGTTGGCGTTCATGTTCGATTGCGTGCCGGAGCCGGTCTGCCAGACGACCAGCGGGAAATGGTCGTCCAGCTTGCCCTTCATGACCTCTTTCGCGGCCCTGACGATGGCCTTGCCGGTCTTCTTGTCGAGCGCGCCCAGCTCCATGTTGACTTCCGCCGCCGCCCGCTTGAGCACGCCGTAGGCGTGGATCACCTCGCGAGGCATCCGCTCCTCGCCGATGCGGAAATTACCCAGCGAGCGCTGGGTCTGGGCGCCCCAGTAGCGGTCCGCCGGCACCTTCACGGCGCCCATCGTGTCGGATTCGGTGCGCATTTCCCGTTTGTCGGCCATCGTCTTTCGCCCGTGCTTCAGGGAGTGTCGGTCGGTTGAGGATGTAACCCGCGGCCGCCCGCCGGTGAACCGGCAGCGGCGACGCATGACGGGCCTGCCCGAAAGGTCGGCTTTCCCCGCTTTGACGCGCCCGCCTGTTGGTATAGGCTACCGGCAAAATACCTTCCGGAGGGATGGTCATGCACAACATCGCGACGCTGCCGGCCCCGCGCAACGCGTGGTATGTCGGCGCCTGGTCTCACGAAGTCACCGAAAAGCCCCTGGCGCGGACGATCCTGAACGAGCGGGTCGTGCTGTTCCGCGACCGGGCGGGCAAGGCGGCGGCGCTGGAAGACCGGTGCAGCCACCGCGCGACCCCGCTGTCGCTCGGCGAGGTTACCGAGCGCGGCCTGGAATGCGGCTATCACGGCCTGACCTTCAACGGCGACGGCGACTGCGTTTTCATCCCCGGCCAGGACAGCATCCCGCCCCAGGCCTGCGTCCGCGCCTATCCGGTGGTCGAGCGCCAGGGCTTCGTCTGGCTGTGGACGGGCGATCCGGAGCGGATCGACGATGCGACCCTGATCGACTGGCCGTGGAACGACGACGCCGAGAACTGGCCGGTCCGCTACGGCCGGATGCACCTCAAGTGCAACTACATGCTGGTCATGGAAAACCTGATGGACCTGACCCACATCCCCTACATCCACCGCAAGACCATCGGCGGCGGCGACCAGATGGGCCAGGTCAACGCCGAGATGATCACGAAGCGGACGGACACCGGCGTCCACTACATCCGCTGGATGGACGGCATTCAGCCGCCGCCGACCTACGTCAAGGCGGCCGGGTTTGCCGAGGGCGTGAAGGTCGACCGCTGGCAGGAGTTCGAATACGTCGCGCCGATCACGGTGCTGCAATGGACCGGCGCGCTGGAGAGCGGTCGCGGCGCGCGCGAGAACCGGGACCAGGACGGCGGGTTCTCGCTGCGCATCTATCACGGCGCGACGCCGGAGACCGACACCAGTTGCCACTATTATTTCGCGATCAACAACGGATGCATGGCGCGCAGCGAGGCCGACAACGACAAGCTGTTCCAGGAAATCTGGAACACCTTCCTGGAAGACATCGATTTCGTCGAGCGGCAGCAGGCCTGCCTGGAAACCGATCCCGAACGCCCGCTGGTCGACATCAAGCACGACAGCGCGCGCATCCAGGCCCGGCGCAAGATCGAGCGCATGGTGGCGGCCGAAAGCGCGATGGCGGTCGCCGCGGAATAGCGCACCTGCCGAACCGCCCGCTTCGGCGCGGGCCGGTTTCGCCGGCCGTATCCCGGCGCGCACCGGCCGCGTACGCGGCGCCTTTCCGGTTGACGGTTCCGGCGCTTCGGGCGCCGTTTCCGCTGCAACGCAAAACCCGTCAGACGAAACCCGCACGACCGAGGAGCGTCGAGTCCATGCCCGTCATCAACCGCATCGCCGATTTCCACGACGACATGACCGCCTGGCGCCGGGATATCCACGCCCATCCGGAAACCGCCTTCGAGGAGAACCGCACCGCCGACCTCGTCGCCGAAAGGCTGGAGAGCTTCGGCATCGAGGTTCATCGCGGCCTGGCCGAGACCGGCGTGGTCGGCCGTCTGAAGGCCGGCGCCTCGCCGCGGACCATCGGTTTGCGCGCCGATCTCGACGCCCTCAACCTCTTCGAAAAGAACGAGTTCGACCATCGCTCGCGGCACGACGGCAAGATGCACGCCTGCGGCCATGACGGCCACACCGCCATGCTGCTCGGCGCGGCGCGCTACCTGGCCGAGACGCGGAATTTCGACGGCACCGTGCATTTCATCTTCCAGCCAGCCGAGGAAGGCGGCGGCGGCGGCAAGGTGATGATCGACGAGGGGCTGTTCGAGCAATTCCCCTGCACGGCGGTCTACGGCATGCACAACTGGCCCGGCATGCCGCGCGGCCGGATCGGCGTGCGCACCGGCGCGATGATGGCCTCGGCGGACATGTTCAAAATCCGCATCCGCGGCAAGGGCGGCCATGCCGCGATGCCGCATCATGCCGTCGATCCGGTGGTCGTCGGCGCGCAGATGGTGAACGCCCTCCAGACCATCGCCAGCCGGACCAACGATCCGCTGGACAGCGTCGTGGTCAGCGTCACCCAGTTCCACGCCGGGACCGCGGACAACGTGATCCCCGACGAGGCGGTTCTCTCCGGCACCTGCCGGGCGCTCTCGCCCGAGGGACGCGACATGATCGAGCGGCGCATGAGGGAGACCGTCGAGGGCATCGCCGCGTCCCACGGCATCGCCGCCGATCTGGACTACCGGCGCAACTACCCGGTGCTGGTCAACACGGCGGAAGAGACGCAGAAGGCCGCGCGCGCCGCCGCAAAGGTGGTCGGCGAGGCCAATGTCGCGATCGACGATCCGCCGGTCATGGGCTCGGAGGATTTCGCCTTCATGCTCCAGGTCAAGCCGGGCAGCTATGTCTGGATCGGCAACGGCGTCGGCGAGGAAGGCGGTTGCATGGTGCACAACCCGCACTACGACTTCAGCGACGAGATCCTGCCGGTCGGCGCCAGCTACTGGGCCGCGCTGGTCGAGCAGGAACTGGCCCGGGACTAGGAGCCGGGACCGGTTCCGGGTTCAACTCCGGGGACCGGGGCCGGAACTCAGACCCCTTCGACGACCCGGAAATCCCGCACAACGGCGCCCTCCAGCCGCTCCAGCGCTGCCGCGTATTCGTCGCTCTCGCGGGCGGCGAGCGCCTGGTCGTAGCTGTCGAACTCGATCACCACCGTGCGGTTGGCCAGCCCGGCCTCGTAGGCCGTCACCTGGCCGCCGCGCGCCAGCATTCGGCCGCCATGCTGCGCGACCGCCGGCCCGGCCAGTTCGGCATAGGCGGCCAGCGCCTCCGGATCTTTCACCTCGCGATAGCAGGAGACCCAATATCCTTTAGGCATCTTCTCCCCCAATTCGGTCCGTCTTGTCCGAAACGGGCGGCCGGGCCGCTGCCTCGGCCGCCATGACCATACGGCCCCGGTCTTACCCCATCAGGCCCGGCAGCCAAAGCACGATTCCGGGAAAGGCCAGCAGAACGGCGACGGTCGCGACATCCGCGACGAAAAAGGGGCCGATGCCGCGGAACACGTCCTGCAACGGCACTTCGAGCGAGCGGCCTTCCGCGTCGCGCAGGTCGCGGCTGACCCCCGCGACGACGAAACAGTTGAGCCCGATGGGCGGCGTGATCAGGCAGATCTCCGCCATCTTGACCACGATGATGCCGAACCAGACCGGATGGTAGCCCAGCGCCTCGACCGCCGGGAACACCACCGGCAGGGTGAGGATCAGCATGCCGATCGCATCCATGAACATGCCGAGAATGGCGTAGGCCAGCAGGATGCAGATCATGATGACGATGGGCGGCATGTCGAGCGTCGTGACCCATTCGGCGAATGAGGCGGGCAGGCCGGCGAAGCCGAGGAAGCGCACGAACAGGAACACGCCCCAGATCAGGGTGAAGATCATCGCCGTCAGCTTGGCGGTCTCCAGCAGCGCCTCCTTCAGCCGGCCGCCCATTTCGCCGACGGCCTTCTGCCGGAACGCCTCGAAGACGTAGATGGCGAACACGATGGCCGCGCCGAGCGCCGCCGCTTCCGTGGGCGTCGCCGTACCGGTGTAGATCGCGCCGAAGATGACCAGGACGACGGCGAAGATGGGCAGGACGCCGGGGACGGTCGCCAGCTTCTCGCGCAGGGTGAATCCGGAGATCGGCCGGCCGAGCTGCGGCTTCCACAGGCACATGCCGATAATCAGCGCGGCATAGATCAGCGCCGAAACCAGGCCCGGCAGGAAGCCGCCGAGCAGCAGCTTGCCGACCGATTCCTCGACGATGATCGCGTAGATGACCAGGATCGCCGAGGGCGGGATCAGCGAGGCGAGCGTGCCGCCCGCCGCAACCACGCCGGCCGCCAGCTTCCGGTCGTAGCCGTTCTTGAGCATGTCCGGGATCGCGACCCGGGAGAACACGGCCGCGGTCGCCGTCGACGCGCCGGAGACGGCGGCAAAGCCGGCTGTCGCGAATACGGTGGCGACGGCGAGGCCGCCGGGCACCCAGCCGGCCCAGCGCCGCGCCGCCTCGAACAGCTTGCCGGTCAGGCCGGCGTAGAAGGCGAGAAAGCCGATCAGGATGAACAGCGGCAGGACCGAGAGCGGATAGGTGATGGTCTTGGAATGGGGAATCGTGCCCGAAATCGCCGCCGCCACGTTCCAGCCGCGCAGCTCCAGCAGGCCGAGGAAGCCGGTGAGCGCCGCCGCGACGAAGACCCGGACGCCGAGCACCACCAGGACGATCAGGAAGACGACCGCGACGATGCCGGTATCGAACGGGTCGAGGCCGAGCATCAGGCGGTGCCCTCGATCTCGTCCCTGGCCTGCTCCTCGACCGACTTGATGTGCGGTGCGCCGACCGGCGCCAGCGCCGGGTTAATGAGCAAGCGCACATAGGCGAAAAGCTGGACCCCGAAGCGCAGAAACAGCAGACCGAGGAAAATCGGCACCGCCAGCTTGCCCGGCCAGGTCACCAGTTCGATGTCGATCGTGCTGTCGCCCAGTTCCCATGCCCGGCCGAAATGCTGGTAGGAATAGGGAATCAGGATCGCGACGATGATCATGCCGGCGACCACGCCGACCGCCTCGGCCAGCCACATGGCGCGCCCGCGCAGCCGGCCCAGGACAAGCTCCATCCGGACATGGCCGCCCGTGCGCTGGAGCCAGGCAATGCCGAAAATGGCAAAGCCGATCATGCCGAACTCGACGATGTCGATGTAGCCGAAGATCGGCGCGTTGAAGACGCTGCGCAGGACGATCTGGACCATGCCCAGGATCATCAGGCCGAACACCAGCGCCCCGCCGATCAGCGTGCAGACCAGTTCAAGCGGCGCCAGCAGCCGGTCGGCCCGCCAGACCGCGCGGCCGAGCCGGTCGTCCGGCGGCCCTGAGGCGTATTCCGGGCCGTATTCCGGCGCGTCCCCGATCATGGATTTACCGAAGAGGGAAAAACGGCGCAGCCCGCCGCCCGCTCCCCGATCAGGGCGTGCGGACGGCGGGCTGCAAGCCTGCGTTTCAGGCTATTCGTAGGTCTGGCCGACGGCGGCGAACATGGACTTCACGAGGCCGCGGGCATCGAACTTGTCCTGGTTCTCCTTGATCCAGGCTTCGATGACCGGCCGCCCGCCCGCCTTGCGGAAGGCCGCGATCTGGGCGTCGGTATAGCGGACCTCCTTCAGCTTCTTTTTCAGCATTGGCAGGTTTTTCGCGTCCGCTTTCTTGTAGGCGTCGATCTGGGCCGCGATGACCGCTTCCTTCGAATCTTCCAGCAGCTTCTTGTATTGCGCCGGCAGCTTCTTGTACGCGCTGATCGAGAAGGTCAGCGGGCAGTCGGCCGTGCCGGGTGACAGGTTGGCGGTGTACCAGTCGGCCAGTTCGTGGATCTTGTAGGCGACATGGGCGTAGGTGAAGGGGAAGGACGCCGCCTGCATCGTGCCCTGCTGCATGCCGGTATAGACCTCGGTCGCCGTCGGCGTCGTCGGGGTCGCGCCCAGCACCTTCATCGCCCGGCCGAGCCCGCCGCCGGCCCGCACCGTCATGCCCTTCCAGTCGGCCAGTTCCACCGGGGGCTTGCCTTTGCCGAGCAGCTCGTACTGCGGCAGGAAGGACGAGGTGTAGACCATGGCGTTCCAGCGCGCGAGCTGCTTGCCGACCGACGGATGGGCGTAGACCGCCTCGCGCACCTTGCGGTTGTTCTCCCAGGTCGCCATCGGCAGGAAGGGCAGGGCCAGCGCCATCAGCGCCGGGTTCTTCTTCGGATGGTAGAAGTTGCAGAACATCGCCCCTTCGAACGCGCCGATCTTCAGCCCGTCGAGATTTTCGCGCGATTTCGAGAGGGCGGCGCCGTAGTAGATCTTGAGGGTCCAGTTGCCGCCGGTCTTCTCGGCGAGCAGGGCGGACAGCTTTTCGATCCCGGCGGTGAAGGCGCGCTTCTTGCCCCAGACCGAGTAGTTCCAGGTCAGTTTCGGGCCCTTGACCTCGGCGGCCTGCGCCGGTGCCCAGGCCGATGTCAGGCCGAAGGCCAGCCCGAACGCCAGGACTGGCGCCGCGCCGGCGACGCCCAGCGCGATGCTGCGGGTGGATTTCGTCATGAATTTTCCTCCTTGGGGTTTGCCGGGCGGGTTGCCGGCCGGCTGCCCGGTCGTGCAAACGGCCCCTGTCTCGAACGGATTGTCGGCCCGACCGGCTGACGGATGCAGCCTACCGGCTTTCCGCGGCTTGCGGCAAGCGCCGCGCCATCTTGGCGACAAGGTTGTCGGCCACGCCCGGCCGGCTCCACGGGCAGACCGCAAGGCAGATGCCGCAGGTCTCGTTCTCGACGAAGTAGGGCAGGCACTTGTCGAAATCGACATACCATTTCTTCGTGCCGCGCACCGTCTGCTTTTCCGGCGCGATGGCGTCGGGCGGGCAGGCCCGGGTGCAGACCTGGCAGCTTCCGCAGAACAGGTCTGCGCCGAAAACGTCCGGCGCGTCGGGCGCAACCGGCAGATCGGTCGTGACCATGGACAGGCGGAAATTGGCGCCGAAGCGGCGGTGGATCATCGAGCCGTGCTTGCCCAGCTCGCCCAGCCCGGCCTCGATCGCCGCCGGGATCATCAGCACGTCCTCGGTCATCGGGCCGGTCTTGGCCTCGGCGGAGAAGCCGCGCTCGCGGATCCAGTTGGCAAGCCGCTTGGCGGCGATTCCGGCCCGGCCGTACTGCGCCATGACCTCGATATAGGCGTCCTCGTGCGGCGCGCTGTTGAGCCGCTCGTATTCGTGGGCGAAGGCCATGACGACGACCCAGCGCCCGGCCGGGTGCGGCCGGTCGGTGTAGGTCCAGGATTCGTCGTATTCGCAGATGCCGGCATCGTCCGCCCCGGCGTCCCGCGCCGCCCGCTTGACGGCGTCGCTCCAGCCGTCCGCGGGCTCGGGCGCCGGTGCCGGCGCGACCGGGCTGTCAACGTATTCTGCCGCGCGCTGGCGGTATTTGCGCGCCTCGCGGATGTTTTCGTTGTCGCGGTAACGGTCGTAGAAGAAGCGCAGGACGCCGGTGTGCTCGATGGAATGGCCGTCGTCGCGCCAGAACACCGGCCGCGGCGGGCCGAACGCCGCCGCGCCCAGCCCGTTGATGGCGTTGCCGGAGACCTCCGGCCACACCGCCGCCTGCTCCGGCGACGGGGCCCACGCCGTTGCGGCCGGGAATGTTCCCGCCATGACCCGCTCCCGCTTTTCCTGTTCGTCCGATGCGCGGCCAGACTACCCCAGGGACCGGACGGAGCGTAAGGGGCCAGGACGGGACCGGACTTCCGTCGCGCCGCGCCTAAAACTGCGATGCGTAACGCAGCGGGTCGCAGGCGTCGACGGCCTCTCGCTCCTTGTAGAACTCGACGAGGGTGGCGATCTCGACCAGCGACAACGACATCAGGTAGAGCCGGTGTGCTTCGGCCGGCATGTCGCCGCCGAAATCGTCTTCCAGATAGGCGAGGATATCGTCGATCCGCAGGATCATCGCATCGTAGAAGGCCCGGATTTCGTCCATCGAGGCCGCCGCCCTCTTCTCGGTCCGGGCGCGCTCCGGCTCCAGCGCCCAGTCCGCAAACGGGGCCAGATCCCCGAATGCGTCGGGCAGTAGCGGCTCATTCATCGCCTGCTCTCCGCCTCTTTACGGCCGGACCGGTCACGCGCGTCGGCCGTACCCGGCATAATCGCCCAGGACCTTGTGGAAATGGCGGATCGGCAGTTCGTCGTCCTGCAGGATGAGATGGCTGCGCACACCGGAGGCAATGCCCGCATGGACGCTTTCGTGCGCCAGCGTATCCTCCTGAAGCGTATCCCGAATGAAGCACTTGAAAAATTCCTGCTGGAGCCGTTCGCGCCGGGTTGCGGGCGCGCTGAAGTGCATCCGAATCTCCCAGATCGTCCGGTCGACCGCGACCGGCCACAGCATGTAGGTGATGCACCCCATCCAGCGGCCGACCTTGAACAGCGAAAGAATGCCGTTCGGAAAAAGCAGATAGTGGTCCAGGTCGCCGACCATGTCCGGAACGTGAAGAGCCCCGGCGGTGTCGCCTCCATAAAAGAGTGCGATTTTCAGCGGAGTCAGTTTCTGGAAGGACTGGTAATCGCACGACCAGAAACTGTGATAGTCGTATAGAAGAATCTCCTTGAAGTAGCAATTCCCGGTGTCGTCCTTCGCGAACGACTGGCCAAGCGTCCAGCGATGCTGATACGGCAAATGGTACACTTCGTTCTGGGCATCGAGCACGACCTTCCAGTTGGCGCGCTCCTCCACCCTGTAGACCTGAGACAGTTTCATTTCGTGGAACGGGCAGCTGTCGAGCCGGTCGGCGACGCCGCCGAGATAGTTCCGCAGCGTCTCGGCGGGGTCGGGGGCCAGATGAACGAAGATGAAGCCTTGCCAGATGTCGGTATCGACCGGCGTCAGGCCGTGATCCCGCCGGTCCAGGCCGAAGAAATTCTCTTCGTTCGGGACGCCGACCAGTTCGCCCGTGTCGCTGTACGCCCAGTTGTGGAGGCGGCAGAAGAGCGCGCCGCCGCACGAGCCCCGTTCGTCTGCCACCAGCCGGTTGCTGCGATGGGAGCAGACATTGTGAAAGCCGCGCACGACGCCGTCCGAGCCCCGGATGACCAGAATCGAGGCGTTGCAAATAGCGATATCCCGGACGAAATAGTCGCCCGCATCGGGAATTTCGTCGACACGGCCGACCTGGAGCCATGACCTGCGGAAAACGCGCTCGCGCTCGAGTGCGAAATGCTCTTCGGAAATGTAGGGCTCGGTGGGCAGCGGATTTGCGCCCAAATCCGGATATTTTTCAGACCACATCCCTTGCCGCATACCTATCCCCGTTCGCCGGTCTTCTGACAGTCGCGGCGCATCGGCCCCCCGTTGTCGCTCAAACGGCGATGGCAGGTCGCATTGCGTGGGAGCCTAGGTCAGCCGGGCATGTCCGCGCGTCCCCAAGGTTGGGGAGGTTTTGCGGTTTCTGTTCGTGCGGCTGCGCTCAGGGGAGGCAAGGCCAGCGGCGGAACGGCGCCACCGCCTTCCGGCTTGTCGCGCCGGACCGCGGCGCAAAATGTACCGGCGGCACGGCGGCAGCGTGTCCCGACAGTCGATAGGGGAACCCGCGCGGCTTCGCGGCGCGAAATTCCGTCTCGAACGACGGCCTCAAATCATGCCGATGGCGCGGCGATAGACGTCGAGCAGCTCTTCTTCTTCCCGGCGGTCGGCCTGGTCCATGCGGCGCAGGGCGATCAGCTTGCGCATGATCTTCGGATCGTAGCCGTTGCCCTTCGCCTCGGCATAGACCTCGCGGATGTCGGCGGCCAGCGCCTTCTTCTCCTCCTCGAGCCGCTCGATCCGCTCGACATAGGCGCGCAGGATGTCGCCCGCGATGCCGCCGGCCCGGCCCGCGCTTGCCGGGGTTTCTGGGGCAGCGGTTTCGCTGGAGCCGGCGTTCAGGGCGGCGTTATCGGCAGGATTCATCGTCATCGGTCCGTTCGGTGGGAGAGGGGAAAGCGATGCCGGCCCGCCGGGCTTGCGGGCCGCCACAGGCCGGCCGCTACATGCGGAAATGCTTGCTCAGGCGCAGCCCTTGGGCCTGGTAGTTGGAGCCCATGGCCTGCCCGTAGAGCCGGTCGGGGATGGCGCGCAGCTTCTCGTAGACCAGCCGACCGACGACCTGCCCGTCCTCGACGAAGAAGGGCACCTCGTGGGGCCGGACCTCCAGCACCGCCTTGCTGCCGGCGCCGCCGGCCTCGGGGCTGCCGAAGCCGGGATCGAAGAAGCCAGCGTAGTGGACCCGGAATTCGCCGACCAGCGTATCGTAGGGAATCATTTCGGCGGCGTGGTCCGGCGGCACGGAGACCGCCTCCCGGGACGCCAGGATGTAGAATTCGTCCACGTTGAGGACGAAGCCGCCGCCCGCCGGCGCGCGGATCGGCTCCCAGAAATCCGCCGCCGGATAGTGCCCGACCCTGTCGACGTCGATGACGTCGCAATTCTTTTTCGCCTTGTAGCCGACGATCGCGTCCGGCCCGCTGCCGCCCAGGTCCAGGGATATGTTGAGCTTGTCGCCCTCCAGCGTGATCTCCGAATCGTCGGTCGTGAGCTTGCGCTCGGTCTGCAGGGCGCGCATCGCCGTCTTGCTGAGCGTCGGTGCGCCGCGGCGCAGCCGTAGCTGGTTGAGCCGGGTGCCGGTGCGCACCCGCACGCTGAAGGTGCGCGGCGAGATTTCGGCGTAGAGCGGGCCGCAATATCCCGGCGCGATGCGGTCGAAGGCCGGCGAATTGTCGGTAATCGCCCGGGTGAAGATATCGAGCCGGCCGGCCGAGCTCTTGGGGTTGGCGTAGGCGCCGACCTGTCGCGGCAGGTCGAGCTGCTCCAGCAGCGGCACGATATAGACGTGCCCCTGTTCGAGAACCCCGCCTTCGGCAAGGTCGATCTCGTATTGCGCAAAGGCGTCGATGCGGTCCCGGACGCTGTGGTCCGGCCCCGGCAGGAAACTGGCGTTCACCCGGTAGGCCGTCCTGCCGAGCCGGAGGTCGAGGCTGGCCGGCTGGATCTGCGCGTCGGCGATCGGCGCCGCGGCCAGAATCTTCCGGCCGCGGATCAGCGCTTCGATTTCCTGCGACGGGTAGATGCCGGTGCTCTGGCGCGCCCGGTCGCCCTCGCCCCCGGAGTTGGGGGAGTCGGGGGAGTCGGAACCGAACAGGTCGTTGTCGCCCGCAGGGGCCGGTCGGGATTCCATGGCGTGTCGTCTGGGGGGCGTACAGTCAGACAATCGGCTCCGCGCACCATGCCATAGCCGAAAAGTCAGTTAAATCAGTAAGTTGTTCCATTCGATCCGGGTTTTACCCGGCCGGTTTTCCAAAGATCCGGCTGCGGAAAACCGTGGAATTGCAGGGGCTTGCGCCGGTTACGCGCCCGATCCCCGCAATCCACATCTTCGCCGTCCCGCTGCGGCCCGCCCCAGCCGGCCCCGGACAGCCGCGATCCGGCCGTCAGCCGCCGGCCGGAGGGCCGACGCGAAGGCTGACGCGAAGCCCGGCCCGCTACCCGTCCTTCTTCGCCTTGTCCAGCGCGGCGCCGAGGATATCGCCCAGCGAGGCGCCGGAATCGGACGAGCCGAACTGTTCCATGGCTTCCTTGTCTTCGGCGATCTCCCGCGCCTTGACCGACAGGGTCAGCTTGCGGGCGCTCTTGTCGAAATTGGTCACCTTGGCGTCGATCTTCTCGCCGACGGCGAAGCGGTCCGGCCGCTGCTCGGCGCGTTCGCGCGACAGGTCGGCCTTGCGGATGAAGCCCGGGATGCCCTGGACCTCGACTTCCAGGCCGCCGGACGTCACGCCGGTAATCGTCGAGGTGACGAGGTCGCCCTTGCGGATCGTGCCGGCGGCCCCGGCCAGCGGGTCCTCCGAAAGCTGCTTGATGCCCAGGCTGATCCGCTCCTTCTCGGTGTCGACCTCGAGGAGCTTCACCTTCACGGTGTCGCCTTTCTTGTAGTCGGCGACGGCTTGCTCGCCCGGCATGCTCCACGAAATGTCGGACAGGTGCACCATGCCGTCGATTTCGCCGGGCAGGCCGACGAACAGGCCGAATTCCGTGATGTTGCGGATTTCGCCTTCCAGCTCCGTACCGGCCGGATACTGTTCGGCGAAGGTCGACCAGGGATTGTCGCGGGTCTGCTTCAGGCCCAGGCTGATCCGGCGGCGCTGGGAATCGACGTCCAGCACCATGACCTCGACCTCCTGGCTGGTCGAGACGATCTTGCCGGGATGCACGTTCTTCTTGGTCCATGACATTTCCGAGACGTGGACCAGGCCCTCGATGCCCGCCTCCAGCTCCACGAAGGCGCCGTAGTCGGTGATGTTGGTGACCCGGCCGGTGAAGCGCGCGCCCTCGGGATATTTGGCTTCGACGCCGTCCCAGGGATCGGCCTCGAGCTGCTTCATGCCCAGGCTGATGCGCTGGGTGTCGGGATTGAAGCGGATCACCTGCACGTCGACGGTCTCGCCGATGTTGAGCGCTTCCGAGGGATGGTTGACGCGCTTCCACGAAATGTCGGTGACGTGGAGCAGGCCGTCGATGCCGCCCAGGTCGACGAAGGCGCCGTAGTCGGTGATGTTCTTCACCACGCCCTTGAGCACCTGGCCTTCCTTCAGGTTGGCGATCAATTCGGCGCGGGCCTCGGCGCGGGTTTCTTCCAGCACGGCGCGGCGCGACACGACGATGTTGCCGCGCTGCCGGTCCATCTTCAGGATCTGGAAGGGCTGCGGCGTGTTCATGATCGGCGTCACGTCGCGCACCGGCCGGATATCGACCTGGCTGCCCGGCAGGAAGGCGACGGCGCCGTTGAGATCGACCGTAAAGCCGCCCTTGACCCGGCCGAAGATGTGGCCGGTGACGCGCTGGCCGTCGTTGAAGGCGCTTTCGAGCTGGACCCAGGCTTCCTCGCGCCGCGCCTTGTCGCGCGAGAGCACGGCTTCGCCGTTGGCGTTCTCCAGCCGCTCCACATACACTTCGACCTCGTCGCCGGCCTTGATTTCCGGCGCGGCGCCGGGCGGCGCGAATTCCTTGATCGGCACGCGGCCTTCGGCCTTGAGGCCGACATCGATCACGGCGTGATCGTTTTCGATCGCCACGATCCGGCCGGCCACCACCTTGCCTTCGAACTGGTCGTGGTCTTTCAGGGATGCATCGAGCAGCGCGGCGAAGTCCTCGCCGGACGCCGCCGCGGTTTCTGTCGCAGTCGTCATGGGGTTCCGGATATCCTCTCGTGTTCCGGCCGGCGTGCTGGCTGCGGTTCCGACGGAGCGCTTCCCGACGGACGGACCCCCAATCGGTCCGCCGTCAGGCCGGGTCGGAAAGCAGCGCCGTAGCGTTGCCGTTACCGGACATCCTGCACGAGGCTGCGCCAGCCGGGCGCGCGCTGCGCCACGATATCCAGCGCTGCGCGGAACGCCGCTTCGGCGTCCAGCCTGCTGGTATCGAGAATCGCCGCGTCTTCGGCAGGCTTCAGCGGCGCTACGGCGCGGCTGCTGTCGCGGCCGTCGCGCGCCTCCAGCTCGCTCAGGACAGCGGCGTATATAACGTCCGTCCCGGCGGCCTGCAACTCCGCAAACCGGCGACGCGCCCTTTCGTCCAGACCGGCGGTCACGAAGATTTTCACCGGCGCGTCCGGGCAGACGACGGTGCCGATATCCCGGCCGTCGATCGCGGCGCCGCGCCGGCCGTCCGGCGGAGTGCGGGCGAACCGGCGCTGGAATTCGAGCAGGGCTTCCCGGACCGAGGGAAAGGCGGCGACCCGGGAGGCGGCCTCGCCCGCTTCCGGCGCGCGCAGGGCCGGGTCCGAGAGGCGGCCGGTATCCAGGCTTGCGGCCGCGGCGGCAGCGGCAGGCTCATCGGACGGATCGCCGCCCGCATTCAGGACAGCCAGCCCGACCGCCCGGTAGAGCGCGCCGGAATCGAGGTGGGCGAGACCGAGGGCTTCGGCGAGCCGCCGCGCCAGCGTGCCCTTGCCCGCCGCGGCCGGGCCGTCGACGGCGATCGTGAGCGGAAGCGGGGACGGGGTTTCGGACATTGGGTCGGACAAGGGGAGTCGGGGAAGGGAGTCGGATGGAGGGGCGCCGCAGATCATCCCGCGCCGCCGAAGCTAGCGCAATATACGCACCTGCGGAATCGCCGCCGTCTGCCCATCTTCACAAACCGGGGGCACGAAGATGCCGCCTCGACAGCGGACGGAATTTGCCTACATACCCGGCGTCACTCTGTGCAACCGCGTTTCGGACCATGTATTCGGAAAAGACGGCCGGCATCCTTGTCTCGGTCAAGCCGCTTTATCTCGAAGAACAGTCGGAGCCCGACGACAACCGCTATGTCTGGGCTTATACCGTCCGGATCAGCAACGAAGGCGACGACCGGGTCCAGCTGCTCAACCGGCACTGGCGGATCACCGATTCGGCCGGCCAGCAGCAGGAGGTCCGCGGCCCCGGCGTGGTCGGCGAACAGCCGGTGCTGGAGCCGGGCCAGAGCTTCGAATACACCAGCGGCTGCCCGCTCACCACGCCGTCCGGCTTCATGGTCGGCGCCTACGAGATGACGCGCGACGACGGCAGCCGGTTCCAGGTGCGCATTCCGATGTTCTCGCTGGACAGTCCGTTCGTCCGCAACATGGTTCACTAGGCGCCGCCCGCGCGCGCCTTCGGCTTCGGGGGTTTTCGCTCCATGCTGCTTCGTCTGGTGCCGGCCGGCACGACCGTCCCCTTCGTCCGGTTCCGCGCGATCTATCTGGCGCTGTCGGTGGCCCTGCTGATCCTGAGTGCCGGGGTGTTTTTCGGCCAGGGCCTGAATTTCGGTATCGATTTCAAGGGCGGCATCCTGCTCCAGGTGACCGCGCTGGACGACAAGGGCGCGGAGAGGCCGGCCGATGTCGCCGGCCTGCGCAGCCGGCTGAACGCGCTCGGCCTGGGTGAAGTCTCGATCCAGAATTTCGGCAAGGACTCCGAAGTGCTGATCCGGGTCGAGAAGCAGCCCGGCGACAACGCGCGCCAGATGCAGGCGATCGAGGCGGTCACCGCGGCATTGGGCCGGAACTACCGGGTCGGGCGCGAGGAATTCGTCGGGCCCAAGGTCGGCGCCGAGCTGATCCAGGCGGGGATCATCGCGACCCTGCTCGCGCTGTTCGCGATCATGGCCTACGTCTGGTTCCGCTTCGAATGGCAGTTCGGCATCGCGGCCGTGGCGGCGCTGACCCACGACGTGCTGCTCACCATCGGCCTGTTCAGCCTGTTCCAGCTCGAGTTCAACCTGTCGACCGTCGCCGCGGTGCTGACCATCGCGGGCTATTCGATCAACGACACGGTGGTGGTGTTCGACCGGGTGCGCGAGAACCTGCGCAAATACAAGAAGATGTCGATGCCCGACCTGATGAACCTGTCGCTCAACGACACCCTGTCGCGCACGGTGCTGACCAGCGTCACGACCCTGCTGGCGCTGCTCGCCCTGTTCTTCCTGGGCGGCGAGGTGATCCGCGGCTTTTCGATCGCCCTGATCTGGGGCGTTCTGGTCGGCACCTATTCGTCGATCTGCCTCGCGGTGCCGCTGCTGCTGATCCTGCGCATCAAGCGGGCCGGCCGGTCGAGCGATGCCGGCGACGCCGCCGAGGCGGCTGCCGGTTAGGGCGGGGCGGTCAGGCCGTAGCGGCCAGGCGGCGGTTGCCGGCCCGGCGGGGGAGTCCAGCGGAAGAATCCGGCGGGAGAATCCGGGTGGAACTGACCGAAGCGCCGCGCGGCGACCGGCCCTTTGTCGAAAGCTACGGCCCCGGCGGCTTCCGCATCGGCGGCGAACGCTGGACCGGATCGGTTCTGATCCTGGCCGACCGGGTCGTCGCTTGGGAGCTTGGCGATGCTGCCGTCCCGGACGCCGAGGCGCTCGCCACCGCCTTTGCCGGCGAGCGGACCGAACTGCTGATCCTCGGCCTCGGCGCCGGCTCCGCGGCTGTTTCGGCGGCGCTCCCGCCGGCCGCCCGCGCGGCGCTCAGGAAAGCCGGCCTCGCCGTCGAGGCCATGGATACGGGCGCCGCCTGCCGGACCTACAATCTCCTCGCCGGCGAGGGCCGGGCCGTCGGCGCGGCGCTCAAGGCCCTGCCGGCCGGATAGAAAACGGGCCCCGCCGATGGCGGAGCCCGTTCCGTTTGTCTGCCGTCGCCCTCTCGCGGAAGGACGCCCGCGGATCGTGCCGCTATCCGCCGAAGCCGACGAAGCCGGCATTCTGCTGCGCCACCATGCAGAACAGCATGGGGACCGACAGCAGCGTGTTGGTGCGCGAGAACAGCATCGCCGTGCGCGCCGATTTGGCCTTCGAATCGGCGTCGGCCTCCACGATGCCGAGCGCCCGCTTCTGGTTCGGCCAGATGACGAACCAGACGTTGAACCACATGATCGCGCCCAGCCACATGCCGATGCCGATCGGCGTGCTGTTGCCGCCGTCGGTGAAGCCGATCGCGATGGCGTCGACCAGATAGCCGTTCATCAGGGCCACGATCAGGCCGGTGACGATCGTCGACATGGCGGCCCAGCGGAACCAGAACAGCGCCGCCGGCGCGATCACCTTGCCGATCGCCGGCTTCTGCTCGTCTGGGATATTCGGCATGTTGGGGATCTGGACGAAGTTGAAATAATACAACAGGCCGATCCACATGACGCCCGAGAGGACGTGCAGGTAGCGGAACAGGAAGTTCCACCAGCTATGGTCGAACGCGCCGCCGCCGGCCGTCGCGCCGACGATGACGAACATGACGACCAGCGCCACGATGCCGGCAATCACCGTATTGCCGAGCTTTGTCAGAATTGCAGCCATGATGTCTCCCCAGGACAAGTCCAATTCCAGCCTGGCCCGGCCGCGCGCCGCGCACCGAGGCTCCGCCTAATCTGCATCTATGGCGAAAAAAGGCAACAGAATCGCCCCCCGAAGCGCCCCCGAAAACGTCATCGGGGAAAGCGCCGTCGAAGCCTGCCGCCGGCTGGCCCGCCGGCACGATTTCGAGCGCTACCTCGCCACGCTGTTCGCGCCGCGCCGGCGCCGCCCGGCCCTGTGGATCCTGCTGGCGTTCAACGCCGAAATCGCCCGGACCCGGGAAATCGTCAGTGAGGCGGCTCTCGGCCAGATCCGGCTGCAATGGTGGCGCGAAGCGGTCGATACCGCCGTGGCGGACGGGCCCGTGCGGCAGCACGAAGTGGCCGCGCCGCTCGCTGCAGCCCTGCGCGCCGGCGGGCGGGGGCCGGCCTTGGTGAACACCCGGATCGACCGCCGGGGGCGCCATCACGACGCCGCGCCCCAGGCCGCCCAGGGGGCCGAGGGATAGAATGCCGCGCAGACCGGCGGCGCCCTGGCCGAAGCGATGGCGCTGGCCGCGGGCGGCGGACCGGCGGACCCGGAAACGCGTCGGGCGGCCCGAGAATCGGCCCAGGAATCGACCCAAGAAGCGGCCGGGGAATCGGCCCGGGCGCTGGGGACCGGGTGGGCGCTCGCCGGCATCCTGCGCGCCTCCGGTTTCCACGCTGTAGGAGGCAGGCAGTTGCTGCCGCAGTCCGCGCTCGCGGCAGGCGGCGCGGGACCGCGCGACCTGGCGGAGCGGCGGGCGACCGCGGGGGTCCGGGCGGCGGCCGAGGCGGTGGCGGCCATGGCGCGCGACAGGCTGGCAGCGGCCGGACGGACGGGCGGGCCGGCGGACCGGCTGCTGGTTCTCAAGCCCGTTGCGCTGGCCTGGCTGGACCGGCTGGAGCGCGCCGGCTTCGACCCGTTCGGCGTGCCGGACCGGTTGGCGCCGGCGCACACCCTCGCCCTGATGCTCGCCGCCCGCTGGTTCGGACGCGGGCTTTGAGGGCCGTCCGGCCCGTGTCGAAGGGGGCTCAATGGACCTGAACCGGCGCTGCCGGTTGCGGGTCCGTACAGACCCGCGGCAGCCCTCAGCCCGCTTCGGCGCGTAGCGCTGCCGCCGCCGTCCAGTCCGGCCGGAAGCCGAGGATGCGCACGGCGTCGGGGAGCTGCGTGTTGAACAGCCGGTTGTGCCACAGCGTGTTGCGGTGGGCCGGCTCGTCCGGCGCCAGCGCCCGCACGGCGCAGGGCAGGCGCCAGGACTGGCTGAACTGGCTGAAGTCCAGCCGGCAGTCCCCGAGCCGTTCCAGGAGCGCCGCCAGCCGGGATTCCGGCAGGAACAGCGCCGTCATCTCGTCGGAGAAGCGGTCGGCCCGGTGATAATGGGTCGATTGCAGATAGGTCAGCCCCTTGCGGTAGACCTCGTTCGGGTCGTGGTGCTTCCTGACCTGGAACTCGAAGAAGTCCGTGCTTTCCGCCGGGTCGGCGCGCACCAGCAGCACGACAACGCCGTCGGAGAGCGTGCGGCCGCCGGCCGACAGGATCCTCGGCCGCATGCCCTCGGACGGCCGGCCGTCATCCTCGCGCATGGCGATCTGGCGGATGCGGCACTGCCAGGCGAGAAACTGCCGGCGCAGGGTTTCGGGGGTCACGGCGGTCGGTCCGGATCGTTTGCCGTCGGGGATGTCAGGCCGGATTTCTTACGCCCGACATCCCTCATTTGTCACCCCGGACGGCGCGGCGCGGCGATCCGGGGTGACAAGGGAGGGGATTCCGAAAAATCCCGTGCTTCGTCCGGCGTCGAAGGCCGGACCGGGTCGCTGCCCGGCCGCAACGGGTCGTGACCGCAACGGATCGTGGCCGCAACTAGTCGTGACCGGGGCGGGGAAACCGGGCTAAGGTCCGGCCCGCCCGGCCGGCCGGCCGGCGCCCCGCCGTCCGGAGCCGCGCCATTCTCTACTATTTCGCGTTCGTTTTCTGCCTCGCCGGCATGGTCAAGGGCCTGCTCGGCATGGGCCTGCCGCTGGTGTCGATCGCGCTCATGTCGATCCTGATCGAGCCCAGGGCGGCGGTGCCGCTCGTGCTGGTGTCCGGCCTGGTGCTGAACCTGGTGCAGTTCCTCCAGATGGGCGGCCTGCGCGACATCGCGCGGCGCTACACCCTGCTCGCGCTGGCTGCGGCGCTCAGCGTCTGGGGCGGCACGGAACTGCTCTTTGCGGTCGATCAGCGGATCATCGAGGTGCTGCTCGGCGCCATCGTATGCGGCTATGTCGTCATCAATGTCATACGCATCCCGCCCGCCCTGCCGCGGGTCTGGGAGGCGCGGCTCGCGATTCCCGTCGGCCTCCTGCTCGGCCTGCTCCAGGGCGCGACCGGCTCGCTCGCGGCGCCGCTGGCGGCATGGTGGCAGGTGCTCGGCCTGAAGAAGGACGAGTTCGTCCAGGCGTCCGGTTATGTGCTGTTCATCATCGTGGTGCCCTGGGCGGTGTCGCTGGTCGCCAAGGGCGCGGTGACCTGGGAGGTCGCCGCGACTTCCGCCGGCCTGATGGTTCCGGCGGGCCTGGGCATGTTCGTGGGCGGCCGCATCCGCGCCCGCGTGCCGGAGGAACGCTACCGCAACCTGATCCTGGCCCTGCTCTTCTGCGCCGGCATCGGCCTGTTCGTGAAAGGGCTGGCGATGTGACGGTTCGGCAGCCGGCCGGTCAGCCACCCGTTTAGTCCGCGGCGAACTCCGCCCGGATGGCCGGGCCGTGTTCGTCGAGGGCCGGGACGGGGCCGAGCCGCGGCGGGCCCAGCTCGCGGACCAGGGTACCGGGCGGGACCATCTGCGCCGGGCCGTTCGGCGTCTCGACCGGCACGCGCCGCAGTTCGGGATGGGCCGAGAGGTCGGCGACGCTGTTGACCCGCCCGTATGCGATCTGCGCCGCCTCGAGCCGGCGGATCGCCTCGCTGCGCGATAACGCGCCGAAGACGGCGCCCATCTCGGCCTCCAGCGCCGGCCGGTTCGCCACCCGCGCTCCGTTGTCGGCAAAGCGCGGATCGTCGGCCATGTCCGGCCGCTCCAGCACCGCCGCGCACAGCCGCACCCATTCGCGCGCGTTCTGGACGGCGAGCACGATCGGTTCGCCGCCGGCGCACAGGAACAGGCCGTAGGGCGCGATCGTCGGATGGCGCAGGCCGACCCGCGCGAAGCCGCCGTCGCCGAGGTCGTTATGGAAAAGCGGCACGTTCATCCAGTCGGCGAGGGTGTGGAACAGGGAGACGGAGAGCGCCCGCCCCTCGCCGGTCTTCTCGCGCGCGTAGAGCGCTTCCATGATCGCGCCGTAGGCGTGCACGCCGGCGGAAAAATCGGCGACCGAGACGCCGACCCGGGCCGGCTCGTCCGGGCTGCCGGTAATCGCCGCGACGCCGGATTCCGCCTGCACCAGCAGGTCGTAGGCCTTCATGGCCTCGTAGGGCCCGCCGTCGCCGTAGCCGGAGATATCGCAGGCGATGAGTCGCGGATGCTTCGCGCGCAGGGCTTCGGACCCGAAGCCGAGCTTCGCCGCCGCGCCCGGCGCGAGGTTCTGCAGGAACACGTCGGCCTTTGCGATCATGCGGTGCAGCAGCGCCGCGTCGTCCGCGTCCTTGAGGTCGAGGACGATGGATTGCTTGCCCCGGTTGAGCCAGACGAAATAGGCCGAGAGGCCGTTCACCGCCGTATCGTAGTAGCGCGCGAAATCGCCGCCCGGCCGCTCGACCTTGATCACCCGCGCCCCGGCATCGGCCAGCTTGGCCGCGCACAGCGGCGCCGCAGCCGCCTGGTCGATCGAGATGACGAGAATGTCGGCGAAGGGGTTCATGGGGCGCGATCCGGGTCAATGGCGGTGCCGCACCCTCAAAACGACCTTGGCAGGCCCAGCACGTGCTCGGCGATGTAGCTGAGGATCAGGTTGGTCGAGATCGGCGCGGTCCGGTAGAGCCGGGTCTCGCGGAACTTGCGCTCGATATCGTATTCCTCGGCGAAGGCGAAGCCGCCATGCGCCTGCATGCACATGTCGGCAGCCTCCCAGGCGGCGTCGGCGGCGAGCATCTTGGCCATGTTGGCTTCGGCGCCGGGCTTCTCGCCGGCGTCGAACAGGCCGGCCGCCTTCTGCACCATCAGGTCGGCGGCCTCGGTCGCGGCGTAGGCTTTCGCGATCGGGAACTGGATGCCCTGGTTCCGGCCGATCGGCCGGCCGAACACGTTGCGCTCGGCGGCATAGTCGCGCGCCTTCCCGATGAACCAGCGGGCGTCGCCGATGCATTCCGCGCCGATCAGCACGCGCTCGGCGTTCATGCCGTCGAGGATGTAGCGGAAGCCCTGCCCCTCCGCGCCGACCAGGTTCTCCGCCGACACCTCCAGATCGTCGAAGAAGACCTCGGTAGTGGCGTGGTTGATCATGGTGCGGATCGGCCGGATCGTCAGGCCGTTGCCCCGCGCCTCGCGCATGTCGACGACGAAGACGGACAGGCCTTCCGTGCGCTTTTTCACCTTCTCCTTCGGCGTCGTCCGGGCGAGCAGCAGCATCAGGTCGGAATACTCGGCGCGCGAGGTCCAGACCTTCTGGCCGTTCACGACATAGCGGTCGTTGCCCTTCTTCTCGGCGACGGTGCGCAGCGAGAGCGTATCGGTGCCGCTGCCGGGCTCGGTGACGCCGAACGCCTGGAGCCGCAGGTCGCCCGAGGCGATGCCGGGCAGCCAGCGTGTCTTCTGTTCCGCCGAGCCGTGGCGCAGGATCGTGCCCATGATGTACATCTGGGCGTGGCAGGCCGCGCCGTTGCCGCCGCTCTTGTGGATCTCCTCCAGGATCGCGCAGGCCGCGCGCAGGCCGAGGCCGCTGCCGCCGTATTCCTCCGGCACCAGCACGGCGAGGAAGCCGGCCTCGGTCAGCGCCTGGACGAACTCCGTCGGATAGGCGCGCGCCCGGTCCTTTTCGCGCCAGTATTCGCCCGGATACCCGGCGCACAGCGCGCGCACGGACTGCCGGATCGCCTCGATCTCCGGGTCCGGGGCGTAGGGGTTGTCGGCGGCGGGCGGGGCGGTTTCGGCGATGGTCATGATACGCACTCTCCGGCGGCAGGCCCGGCCTACGGCATGTCCGCCGCCAAGGGAAGCGGACACGCCCGCGCGGCGGATTATCGGTCCGCCTGACAAGATAGTGGCTCCCCCTCTCCTCGATTCCTCTGCGAAACGGGGAAGCCGCGCCGCTTGCTCCGCCCGAAATGACGGGA
>VXNK01000096.1:0-18018 GCA_009840595.1 Rhodospirillaceae bacterium
GTCCCATTACACGACGTGGGGTTTCGCAGCGCTATACCTCCCCCTCTTCAGAGGGGGAGGTCAGGTGGGGGTGAGCAACGCCCGCTCGCCCTGCAAGCGTCGGAACACCCCCATCCCCTCGACTTCGCTCGGGACAGGCGACCTCGCTTGCGCGCGGCCACTTCCCCCTCTGAAGAGGGGGAAGGACAAGGTTGCGGCGGGTTCCGCCGGGCCGGGCTTTCAACAATATTTCCTTTTTCTCGATAATATTCCTTGACATGGCGTGTCCTGCGCCCCATATCGGCCCCGTCAACGCCCGAAGTGCGCCTGCCGCGGCCGGCCGACGCCCCCGAAAGAAGCGAACGAAGAAACAGGCGAGAGCCCACTCGCTTTCCGGCCCGCTTTCCGGCCCGCCGCCGCCCAATCTGCCATCCACTGTGCCACCCTGTGCGCCGCCCTATGCGCCGCCGGGGCTTGACGGCCGGACCCCGTTGCGGATTCCGTCCGGTTCGACCCTCCGATTCCGCCGGGCCTGGCTGCCCTCGATCCTGGCCGGCGATGCCGCCCCCGGTGTCGAGCGGCGCTCCCGGTCGGCCGGGCGGCTGGAAAATTTCCTATCGTGATTGTTTTTGTGCACTCCCGAACGGCGTGTTTCCAACGATTCCAAAGGGTTAGGGCGGACTGCGCGCAAAAAAAGTGTGTAAGAAAGACCGGTCTGTCTAATTCCAAAATTAAGCGATTTCAAAGACTTAGAGAACTGATATTGAATATTCATTCAAAATCCAGTCGCCTTCCGGCATCCGGCCCGCCCGGCGCACCTTTCGCCGGGCAATCCTCCTCGGGACGAAGGGGACCTCAGCCGTTCAGGATCCCGGCGTGGTAGGCGACATGGTCGGCCATGAAGGTCTGGACGAAGAAATAGCCGTGGTCGTAGCCCTGCTGCATGCGCAGGGTGACCGGCTGGCCCGCCGCCGCGCAGGCCGCCTGGAACGCGTCGATCTTCATCGCGCCCATCTTGAAGAATTCGTCCTCGTCGCCCTGGTCGATCAGGACCGGGGCACAGGTATGGCCATCCTTGACCAGTTCGGTCGCGTCGTATGCGCGCCACGTCTCGCGGTCCGGACCGAGATAGGCGCCAAAAACCTTCTCGCCCAAACCGGTTTCGGTCGGCGCGCAGATCGGCGCGAGCACGGAGACCGATTTGTAATGGTCCGGGTTGCGCAGGGCGACGACCAGGGTCCCGTGGCCGCCCATGGAATGGCCGAACAGGCCGCGGCGGCTCATGTCCGCCGGCAGGTTGGCGACGACGACGTCCGGCAGATCCTCGACGACATAGTCGTACATCCGGTAGTGGCCGGCCCAGGGGTCCTGCGTGGCGTTGACGTAGAAGCCGGCGCCGGTGCCGAGATCCCAGGCCTCGTCGTCCGGCACCGCCTCGCCGCGCGGGCTGGTGTCCGGCGCGACGACCAGCAGGCCGTGTTCGGCCGCGTGGCGCTGCACCGCCGCCTTCACGGTGAAATTCTCTTCGGTGCAGGTCAGCCCGGACAGCCAGGTCAGGACCGGCACCGGCCCGTCTGCCGCCTGGGGCGGCACATAGGCGGAGAACTGCATCCGGCACCGCGTCGTCCGCGCCTCGTGAGCGTAGACATACTGCGTGCCGCCGAAGCACTTGCTGGCGCTGACGGTTTCGAGGGTCATGGTCGAGGCTTTCGGTGGAATGGCGTTGGGCCCCGTCATGGCACAGGGCGCCGCCGCGATGCCAGCGGCTCCCGGCCGCAGGGCGCGTCTCGAAGGAGCCGTTCTACGGCCCCGGCGCGCTGCCTTGCCGGTTGGCGATCAGGATGCCGCCGACGATCAGCGCCGTGCCGGCCAGATGGTAGAGTGCGATCTCCTCGGACAGGATGGTCACGGCGAAGACGGCGCCGAAGACCGGGATGAGATAGAGGAACAGGCTGCCGCCGGCGGCGCCGACCCGCCGGATGCCGAAATTCCACAGGATGTAGGCGCCGGCCGTCCCGACGACGCCGACATAGAGGATGCCGAGGACCGCTTCGGCGCTCGGGACCAGCCGGCCGCCGAACTCCAGCTCGACGGCCGCCATCGGCGCCAGACCGAGGACCGAGACGCCCGCCATGGCCGCAAGCCCGGTGAGCGGCGGCATTGCGCTGTTCCAGCCGCGGATTCCGATCGTGTAGAGGCCCCAGAGGAACATGGCGCCGGCGATCCACAGGTCGCCCTCGACGAACTCCAGACCGGCAAGACGCTGCCAACTGCCGTGGGTCACCACCACCACTAGTCCGGCGAGTGCAATGCCGATGCCGGCGATCCGCCCCGCCGTGTTGCGTTCGCCGATGCCGGCGAAAGACAGCAGCACGATATAGATCGGCACCGAGGCGTTGAGCAGCGCGCCGTTGATTGCGGTCGTCGTTTGGGTGCCGCGGAAGATCATGTAGTTGAAGACGATGGCCCCGGCGAGGGCGAGCAGCGCAACGGTGCGCCACTCCCGGCGCAGCGCCGCCCGGTAGCGCCATATGGAAGCGCCGAAGATCGGCAGCAGGACCGCAGCGGCGGCCGCCCAGCGGAAAAACGCCATGACGGCCGGCGACACGTCCTGGTAGGAGCCGCGCGCCGCGGTCCAGGTGCCGCCCCAGCAGGCGGCCGCTGCGGTCAGCGCGATATAGGGCGCAGCGCGGGCAAGCCAGGTCGAAGCAGGACTGATCGAGGGATCAACAGTCACGGACAACCGCACAAAATGAACACGGACCCAAAACGCCGCCGACCATTACTCGCCAATCGCTATTAGACCGACCAATCAAATACGCACCTACAAGGCCAACAGCCGCTGACCTAAGTTAGCCTCGTACGAAGATGAGAGGGAAGAGAACCGACCACAGTTTGTTGTGTTTCATCATCCCAAAAATAGTAGAGCCGAAATATCTTTATTGGATTCCTCGATACGTTATTTTTTAAGTGCCAGTCTAGAAGTTTTTTTGAGCCTCGCCAACTCACCAAGAATTCGTCTCCCTGCTCAAGCAACTTGGTTTTTTCCCCGGTTCTAGAATTTTCCAAACCAAGCTCTTTGAGTTTCTTCTCAAACATTCGAATTCTTTCCTCGCCACCATATACTTTCATCTTCCAATATTCATTTGCCATCATCAATAGAGCTTCGTATGAGAGCGATACATTTTCGAATTCAGCAGCTTTGGCTGCTCGAAACGCTTTTCCAGTCAAAATCACCCGATCTCCCAAGTAACGTTCTGACCACTCCTTCACTTCGCCATAAGAGCTAGGAATTTCAATTTCCACTGACTTGCCAGAGCGAGAGATTAGATGCTCTTCTAGCTCCACTATTCTATGTCTGAGCCTAAATAATTCAGATTCAAGCTTCGAATTTCTCTCTTGCTCTCTCTGGTTTTCTTGCTCCGCTACTAGCGCTAGGTCTTCCCATTCATCTCGCTGTTTTTCAATTTCCTCTATTGCTAAATTTGCTAACTCCAATTGCTCCTCAAATTCCGCGCCTTCGTTAGCAGAAGTTTCTCTCTGTTGGCGCCCTACCGCTTCTTTAACTCGAGTAAATGAGGGAATAAAATTTCTTCTCTTCTGATATCTAGAGCTACTTGACGCAGCTCGCTTTACCAGAAAATCAACAAAATCATTTGCACCTCTATCGCCCCAATTTGTAATTCTGTCAGGCATAGCCAATGGATGATCGTAAGGACTATCAGAATATTGATCGAAATTTGGGAGATATGTCCGAACCGCGCCACGGAATACTGAGAATTGCTTGTCCAGCTGATCTGTAAGTACGAAAGTAAGCGGACCTGGCAACACGACAACATGCGCAAGACCGATACATCGTTTTGCCAAGTCTTGAACGTTTAGAATTGCATTTCTCGAATCAATTTCACTTTCGTCAAGAGTTACAACATATATCGGTAACTGTCGGTTTGGGTTATAGATTTGCGAAAGCAATTCATCAATTTCTCTTTCTTGCTCTAAGACCCAAGCCGTTTCTTCTAAAACTCGGTTATCCACTTCTAAATTGCAAGCGTTGATAATCTGCCGCAGCACTCCAGGTATCGCGGGTACGAATTCAGGCTCTTCTTCTCGCGTCTGAACAATTTGCTTAAGCCCAAAGCGAGCAACGTTGTCAGACTTTACGATACTAATTTCCGTAGTCCATGTTCGACCCGCCACATTCTTGTCTGGATCAACAAGGCGGGCCACCCAGTAGTCGGTACTGCCATCCTTTAGTGAAATTGCTCCAGTTCCACCATATTCGAGTTCGAAGGTTTCGAAATTCCAAGCAGAGCTAGGGAGTTTTTGTGATCTTTTTTGGATCCATTTTAGAGTTTCTCTACGCCCGTTTATAAGCTCGGTGTCTATTGTTTTCGAGTTAAGTGTTCCTGTTACTTGTAGAACAGGAACTAGCTTGGCTGCTCGCGGGAAAAGACTGGCTCGGGCTTCTTTCATAGCACGAGCCAAAGTAGTTTCGGTCATTTTCGTCGTATCTAGTAGATCACCACGCTGCGGATGCTTTCGCCGGCGTGCATCAGGTCGAAGGCCGAGTTGATGTCCTCGAGCGGCATGGTGTGGGTGATCAGGTCGTCGATGTTGATCTTCCCCTCCATGTACCAGTCGACGATCCGGGGCACGTCGGTCCGGCCGCGAGCGCCGCCGAAGGCCGTGCCGCGCCAGACCCGCCCGGTGACGAGCTGGAATGGCCTTGTGGCGATCTCCTGGCCCGCGCCGGCGACGCCGATGATGACGCTCTCGCCCCAGCCGCGGTGGCAGCATTCCAGCGCCTGGCGCATGACCTCGACATTGCCGATGCACTCGAAGCTGTAGTCCGCGCCGCCGCCGGTGATGTCGACGACCGCCTCGACCACCTTGTCGTTGCCGATCTCGTCCGGATTGACGAAGTCGGTCATGCCGAACTGCTCGGCCAGCGGGCGCTTGGACGGGTTGATGTCGATGCCGACGATCCGGTCGGCGCCGGCCATGCGCGCGCCCTGGATGACGTTGAGGCCGATGCCGCCGAGGCCGAACACCGCGACGTTTGCGCCGGGCTCGACCTTCGCCGTGTTGATGACGGCGCCGATGCCCGTCGTCACGCCGCAGCCGATGTAGCAGATCTTGTCGAACGGCGCGTCCTCGCGGACCTTCGCCAGCGCGATCTCCGGCAGCACCGTGTAGTTGGCGAAGGTCGAGGTGCCCATATAGTGGAACACCCGCTCGCCGTTCATGCTGAACCGGCTGGTGCCGTCGGGCATCAGGCCCTGGCCCTGGGTCGCGCGGATCGCCGTGCACAGGTTGGTCTTCTGCGACAGGCAGCTTTTGCACTGCCGGCATTCCGGCGTGTAGAGCGGGATGACGTGATCGCCCTTCTTCAGCCCGGTCACCTCCGGCCCGGTCTCGACCACCACGCCGGCGCCCTCATGGCCGAGGATCGCCGGGAACAGCCCTTCCGGATCGGCGCCGGACAGGGTGAACTCGTCGGTATGGCAGATGCCGGTCGCCTTGACCTCGACCATGACCTCGCCGGCCTTCGGGCCGTCGAGCTGCACCGTTTCTATGGTCAGCGCCTCGCTCGCCTTGTGCGCCACCGCAGCCTTTACATCCATGACCCTTCCTCCCCGAATCGTGAACGGCAGGAGCCCGACGCGGCGAACCGGCCGCGCTTGCCGTATGCGCCTTCCGTGCTACACGGAGGCGGCGTTGCACACAACATTTCCGAACCGGACATCTGTAAACGGGTTCCCGCCATGCGCGATATCCAGTTTCCCGGCCGCTCCGTCGTCCACGGCGTCAACGGCGCTGCGGCGACCTCCACGCCCCTCGCCACGCTGACCGCCATCGACACGCTGCGCGCCGGCGGCAACGCGGTCGACGCGGCGATCGCGGCCTGCGCCGTGCAATGCGTCGCCGAGCCCATGAGCACCGGCATCGGCGGCGACTGTTTCATGCTCTACCAGAAGGGCGGCGCCGGGCCGGTCGCCGGCTTCAACGGCTCGGGCCGGTCGCCGGCCGGCCTCACGGCCGAGTCGCTGCTCGACCGCGGCATCGGGCAGATCGATCCGGACGGCGTCGAATCGGTGACGGTGCCGGGCGCGGTCGACGCCTGGTGCGCCATCCTCGACGCCCACGGCACGATGGGAATCGACCGGGTGCTCCAGCCGGCCATCGCGTGCGCCGAAGAGGGCTTTACCGTCGGCGAGGTAACCCGGCGGCTGTGGGCCGGCCGGCTCGACGGTTTGCGCGGCAACGAAGCCGCCGCGGCGCTCTATCTGAAGGACGGCGCGCTGCCGGAAACCGGCGACATCTGGCATTCGCCGGCGCTCGGCCGGACGCTGCGCGCGATCGCCGAGCGCGGGCGCGACGGCTTCTACGCCGGGCCGGTGCTCGACGCGATGCTGGCCGCGCTCAAGGCCGCCGGAGGCTGCCACACGGAGGAGGATTTCGCCGGACAGCGCCACGAGCCGGTCGCGCCGCTCGAATCCGGCTATCGCGGCCGGACGGTACTGGAGATCCCGCCCAACGGCGGCGGCATCACGGCGCAGATCATGCTCAACATCCTGGAGGGCTTCGACCTTGCCGCCCTCGACCCGGTCGGCGCGGAACGGCTGCATCTGGAGATGGAGGCCCAGCGCCTCGCCTACGCCCAGCGCGACGCCTTCGTCGGCGATCCGCGCCACAGCAACGTGCCGGTCGAGCGCCTGCTGTCCGACGACTTCGCCGCCGGGCTGCGCAACGGTATCCGGCGCGACCGGGCGATGGACGCGCCGCCGCCCGTTGAAATGCCGCAGCACAGGGACACGGTCTACCTGACCGTCGTGGACCGCGACCTCAACTGCGTCAGCCTGATCAACTCCGTCTACTGGAGCTTCGGCAGCTGCATCGCCTCGGAGGAGACCGGGGTGGTGTTCCAGAACCGGGGCGCCGGCTTCGTGGTCGAGCCCGGCCATCCCAACTGCGTCGGCCCGCGCAAGCGGCCGCTGCACACGATCATCCCCGGCATGGTGCTGAATGACGGCCGGTGCGAACTGGCCTTCGGCGTGATGGGCGGCCCGTTCCAGCCGGTCGGCCAGACCCATGTGGTCACCAACCTGTGGGATTTCGGCATGGATATCCAGCAGGCCATCGACTGTCCGCGCGTGTTCCACGACGGCGGCGCGATCATCGCCGAGCGCGGCGTGCCGGAAGCCGCCGTGGCCGGCCTGCGCGCCCTCGGCCACATGGTCGTGCCCGCCGAAAGCCCCCACGGCGGCGGCCAGGGCATCCTGATCGACCGGGAGCGCGGCGTGCTCGCCGCCGGCTCGGACCCGCGGCGCGACGGCTGCGCGCTCGGCTATTGAGGCGGATGTCCGGTTTGGCGGGGCCCCGGGAGGAAGGGGGCCGGCTCGAAGCGTCCCTCCGGACAGGCCCGATGACGGCAGGGTCGGCGGCAGGCCGGACATGACCGCCGAAGGCACGGAAACGCGCCGGTGAACGAGTCGGTGAGCGCGCCGGTCCCACCCGAAGTTCCGGGACATGGCGGCGACGCCCGCACCGGCACCGCGGGGCTGCTGGTCGTGCTCGCCGCGGCGTTCACGGTCAGCCAGTTCTATCGCACCGCGCCGGCGGTGATCGGGCCGGAGTTGCGCAGCGGCCTGGCGCTCAGCCCGGCCCAGCTCGGCCTCGCCGCCGGCGCCTTCTTCATCGCCTTCTCGCTGATGCATGTGCCGATCGGCGTGCTGCTCGACCGCTACGGCCCGCGCCGGGTCATGGCGGCGATGCTGGCGATCGCGAGCGCCGGCGCCGCGCTGTTCTCCCAGGCCGGCGGCGCGGCCAGCCTGGTCGCCGCGCAGCTGCTGATCGGCGCCGGCTGCTCGGCCATGTTCGTCGGCGGGCTGGTCGTGGTCGCCCGGCGCTTCCCGCCGGCCCGCTTCGGCGGCCTCGCCGCCCTGCTGACCTCCGTGAGCGGCGTCGGCATGGTCCTTTCCGGCACGCCCTTCGCCGCGCTCGCCGAGGCCGTCGGCTGGCGCACCGGCTTCCTGATCGCCGCGGCGGTCTCGCTGGCGCTGGCGATCGTCATCTTCCGTGCCGTGCCGCGGCGCGGCGAACGCCGGCCCGAGCAGCCGGCCGAATCCTTCCTGCGCTCGGTGCTCGATCTCGGCAGCGTCTTCCGCCACGGGCCGGTCTGGGGCGTGATCGCGCTGGCCATGGTGTCCTATCCGTCGGTCATCGCCGTGCGCGGCTTCTGGGGCGGTCCCTATCTGGCCGACGTGCACGGCGCCGATACCATCGAGCGCGGCGACATCCTGCTCGTCATGAGCGTTGCCACGATCGTGGGCGCGGGCCTCTATGCCCTGTTCGAGCGCCGCACGACCCTGCGCATGCCGTTCGTCTACCTGGCAGCCGGCGCGAGCGCCCTCGGTTTCTGGCTGCTGGCGCTGGCGCCGGTCTCCTTCCCGGTCCAGACCGCCCTGCTGTTCGTCCTGATCGGCACGTTCAGCTTCGGCTCGGTGCTGCTGCTGGCGCTGGCGCGCGACATGTTCCCCGACCGGCTGACCGGCCGGGCGATCACCTCGGTCAACTTCACCTCCTTCCTGGGCGCCGGGCTGATGCAGGTGATCCCCGGCATCGTGCTCGGCCTGTGGCTGCCGGTCGACGGCCATCCGCCGGCCGAGGCCTACCGCGTCGTATTCGCCGGCATCGGCGCCGTCCTTCTGGTCGCCGCCGCGGTCTTCACCCTGGTGCTGCGCCGGCAGATCGCGGAGGGCTGGCGCCGCTGGGCTGCGCGAAGGGCCGGACGAACGGTTGCGCCGGCGGCCGCGCCAGGGGTTGCGCCGGGGGTTGCACCAAAGGGCGAAGCGCGCCAAACCGGGCGCCACACCGACTGACAGCGCGAGGAGGCGGGCCGATGGCCTACTGGCTGGTGAAATCCGAACCGGGCGAATGGTCGTGGGACGACCATGTGCGCGACGGCGTCGCGGAATGGGACGGTGTGCGCAACCACCAGGCGTCGAACAACATGCGCGCCATGAAGCTCGGCGACCGCGCCTTCTTCTACCATTCGGTGAACGAGAAGCGGATCGTCGGCGTGCTCGAGGTGGTGCGCGAATTCTATCCCGACCACACCGACCCGTCCGGCCGCTTCGACATGGTCGATTTCAAGGCGCTGTTCCCGGTCAAGCGGCCGGTGACGCTGGCGGAGATCAAGGCCGACCCGGCGCTCGCCGATTTCGCCCTGGTGCGCCAATCGCGCCTCTCCGTCGTGCCGGTGAGCGACGAGCACTGGCGGCTGCTGTGCAGGATGGCGGAGACGGAGGCGTGACCATGGCGAACCGCAAGCAAGCCGCGGACAGGGTCGCCGCTATCCTCGCGCGGACCGATCCTCCGCCTGAGGATGCCGGCCGCACCGAGGAGGAAGTCATGGCAGACCTCGTTGCGGACATTGCCGAAGCGCGCAGGGAGCGCCGCATGGGCACCCGGCCAGACGCTGCTACTCCGGTCCCTCGAACGGATTGACGATGGTAAGGCCGTCGATGCGGTGCCCGGCCGGCAGGTCTTCGGTCAGCAGGGTATCGCAGCCGGCTTCGAGCGCCGAGGCGAGAATCAGCGTATCGTAGAAGCTGATACGGTGCTGCCGGGAGAGCGCCACGGCCGAGGCCCAGGTGTCGATGCCGACCGGCCGCACGGGATCGAGCGCGGTACGCAAATCGGCCACCGCACCGGCGATCGCGTGCCAGTCGAGGCGGAACTTCCGGCGCAGGACCGCGGTAAACTCGTTGACGACCTGAACGCTGATCACGCCGCCGGCCAGGATCGCCTGCCGCGCGGTTTCCCCTTTCGGATCGCCGGTCTGGGCATAGACCAGCAGGCTCGTATCGAGGAAGGCGGTCACCGGAGGTTCGCGTCCTCGCGGTCGAAGGCGTAGTTCTCCGGCAGCGACCAGCCGCGCGCACGCATCCGTTCGACCGCCCGCACCCGGCGCTCGTCCTTCGCCAGCACGATCCTCTCCGGCGTCGCGGAGACGATCTCCAGCCGGTCGCCGACACCCAGGCCGAGACTGTCGACCACCGCCTTCGGCAGCCGAACGGCCAGGCTGTTGCCCCATTTTGAAACCTGCATCGCCGACATCCGTATATCTTTAAGGGTCAGGATATACTTTTATAGAAGATATATAATATCCAAGCAACAGGAACCCGACGGCCGGGCCGCTCGTTGCCTGCGGCGCCGCGACGACCAAATCTCAAACGCCCCGGCAACGATGGGCCTTGGCGAGCGCCCGGAGGACGACGCGCCCGGCCGGCCGCGTGCGGTCTGCGGGGGCGCGGCGCAGATGCAGGAGTACGGCGATGGAAAGCTCCGCGATGCTGGCCCCCGGCCGCGGGCAGACGACCGGCAGCCGGCCGTACAATCCGGCCGAGGCCCGGTGCCCGGCCAGCACGCCGTCGACATAAGCGTGCAGGACGCCGATCGGGATGCCGATCAGATCGTCGGCAATCCGGATTCTGCGCTCGCCGTGCACCGGGCCGGCGGCCACTGACAGGACAGACGCGGCGAGTACCGCCGCCGCAAGAACCGTTCCCGATCGCTTCATGGTTCCGCCTCCCTCGAACACCGGTCGCTGCCGCTGCCTGCCGCTCTTTCAGGCCATCCGGCCGGCCGCGCGCGCCGCATCCGCGCTCAATACTCTTCGTCGCGAACCTCCCGGAGGAGTTCGGCGGCCGGCCGGCGCAGCCGGGGCATGGTCGCGCGAAAATCGGCCAGTTCCTTCAAGGGCAGCGGCTTCCGGGGGCCGGAGGCTCGCGCTTGTCGTCGGAATGCACGCTCACAGCACGCTCGCAATATCCGTCTGCGCAAAATCCCCGCCGATATAGAGCAGTGGACAATCGTGCGTCTTCGCCGTTTCGTAGGCGAAGCAATCGCCGAAATTCAGCGCAGCCGGATGGACGCCCTTGCCCCACTTTGCGTAGGCCCCGGCAACCCGCCGCGCCGCCGCCGGCTGCTTCATCAGGACCGCCGTCAGGGCCGAGGTGTCGACTGCGATCATGCCGGCAGACCGTCGTCGTCGTAGAGAAAATCCTGGCTGCGTGCAGCGCTCGGACCGTCGGTAATCTTGTTTGCGGCGGCGGCCTGCACGGCGGCGATGACCGCGCGCCGCTCGGCGGCAGTGGGCCGCCGCTCGACGGGGGTCAGCCTGACCGTGGCGCGCCCGTGCCGGGTCAGCACGACCTCCTCGCCCGCCTCGGCGCGGCGGACGAGTTCGGTCAACTGTCCTTTTGCCTGCGTCACGGAGATCTGCATCGGTTCGCCCCCGATCGGATGACAACGCCATTTTAGACCATAAAACGGTCCGTTTTAAGGCCCCGGCCGCCGCCGAATCGCGGCGCCCCTTTTGCAAACCCCGTGCAAAGGCCCCTGCGCAAAGGCGCCCCCTGTGCAAAGACGCCCTGCCGCGATAAAACCGCAGCGGAGGGATTCAGGGCCGGACCCGGCCGGCAGATTTGAGGCAGGAACGATGGACGCAGCGGAATATCCCGTCACGGTGGAATGGGCGAAGCGGGCGCATATCGACAACGAACGCTATCTCGAGATGTACGAACGCTCGGTCCGGGACCCGGACGGCTTCTGGGCCGAACAGGCCAAGCGGGTCGACTGGTTCCGGGAGCCGACGGTCATCCGGAATGTCGACTACGGCTATCCCGACGTTTCGATCAAATGGTACGAGGACGGCGTCCTCAACATCGCCCACAACTGCCTCGACCGGCACCTGGCGGGCCGCGGCGACCAGACGGCGATCGTGTGGGAAGGCGACGATCCGGCCGAGGACAAGAAGATCACCTATCGCGAACTGCACCGCGACGTGTGCAAGTTCTCCAACGCGCTCAAGCGCCTCGGCGTGCAGAAGGGCGACCGGGTCACCCTCTACCTGCCGATGATCCCGGAAGCCGCCGTCGCCATGCTGGCCTGCGCGCGCATCGGCGCGGTCCATTCCATCGTCTTCGGCGGCTTCTCTCCAGACGCGCTGGCCGGCCGGATCGACGATTGCGATTCGGAATATGTCGTCACCGCCGACGAGGGCCTGCGCGGCGGCCGCACGGTGCCGCTCAAGGTCAACACCGACGCCGCCATCGACATCGCCGGCAAGATCCGCAAGACCGTCGTCGTCCGGCGCACCGGCGCGGACATTGCCTGGCACGACGGCCGCGACCACTGGTACCACGATCTCATGGAGGACGCGTCGGAGGACTGCCCGGCCGAACCGATGAACGCGGAGGACCCGCTGTTCATCCTCTACACCTCGGGCTCGACCGGCAAGCCCAAGGGCGTGCTGCACACCACCGGCGGCTATGCGGTCTACACCGCCATGACGCACGAGCTGATCTTCGATTACCACGACGGCGACGTCTACTGGTGCACCGCCGATGTCGGCTGGGTCACCGGCCACAGCTACATCGTCTACGGCCCGCTCCAGAACGGCGCGATCACGCTGATGTTCGAGGGCGTGCCCAACTACCCGGACAGTTCGCGCTTCTGGCAGGTCTGCGACAAGCACGGCGTCAACAGCTTCTACACCGCGCCGACCGCGCTGCGCGCCCTGATGCGCGAGGGCGAGGGGCCGGTGAAGGCGTGCAGCCGGGCTTCGCTGCGCCTGCTCGGCTCGGTCGGCGAGCCGATCAACCCGGAAGCCTGGGAATGGTATTACAAGGTCGTCGGCGACGGCCGCTGCCCGATCGTCGACACCTGGTGGCAGACCGAGACCGGCGGCATCCTGATCACGCCGCTGCCCGGCGCGACCCGGCTCAAGCCCGGCTCGGCGACCCGGCCCTTCTTCGGCGTCCGGCCGGAGGTCGTCGACGCCGACGGCAAGGTGCTCGACGGCGCCTGCGAGGGCAACCTGTGCATCGCCGACAGCTGGCCCGGCCAGATGCGTACGGTCTACCGCGACCACGACCGCTTCGTGCAGACCTATTTCAGCACCTACAAGGGCAAGTATTTCACCGGCGACGGCTGCCGGCGCGACGCCGACGGCTATTACTGGATCACCGGCCGGGTCGATGACGTGATCAACGTCTCGGGCCACCGCATGGGCACCGCCGAGGTGGAGAGCGCGCTGGTGGCGCACGACAAGGTCGCCGAGGCCGCCGTGGTCGGCGCGCCGCACGACGTCAAGGGCCAGGGCATCTACGCCTATGTCACGCTGATCGCCGGCGCCGAGCCGAGCGACGGCCTGCGCAAGGAGCTGGTCCAGTGGGTGCGCAAGGAGATCGGCCCGATCGCCTCGCCGGACTGGCTGCAATGGGCGCCCGGCCTGCCCAAGACGCGCTCCGGCAAGATCATGCGCCGCATCCTGCGCAAGATCGCCGAGGACGATTTCGGCAACCTTGGCGACACCTCGACGCTGGCCGAGCCCGCCGTGGTCGACGACCTGGTCGACAACCGCCAGAACCGGACAGGGTAGGGGCGGCTCGGCCGGCTGAACAATGGCCAGTGGGGCGGGCACTCCCTGGACCGACGAGGAGAACGACGCGACCGTCGCGGCTTACTTCGCGATGCTCGCGGAAGATCTGGCCGGGCGCAAATACAACAAGGCCGAGTACAACCGGCGACTACAGGGCCGCATTGGCCGCGGCCGAGGCGCTATCGAGTACAAGCACGGCAATATCAGCGCCGTATTGGAGACGCTCGGCGCGCCCTGGCTCGCCGGCTACAAGCCCGCTCCCAATTTTCAGCTTTCCCTGATCGACGCCGTGAAGCGCTGGCTGGACCGCGATACAGACTGGCTGAATAGCCATTCGAGACTCTTCGCCCCCGCACCTCGTCCCTCCGACATCGCTGCAGACAGCGCTGGCCTCTTTGTCGGCCCACCCCCGACAAAAAGTAACGCACTGCCTACAAAACGCGATGAGATGCGCGGGAAGATTGCGCGCGCATTCGACTTTGCGGGCCGCGACCAGCGTAACCGGGTTCTCGGAGAGGCCGGCGAGGCGCTGGTTTTCGAATTTGAGCGGGCAACGCTGAAAGCGGAACACCGCCCGGACCTGGCGAAGCGGGTGAAATGGGTGTCCCGCGACGAAGGGGATGGCGCCGGTTACGACATTGCGAGCTTCCGGCGCGACGGACATCCCCGGCTGATCGAAGTGAAGACCACGAACGGATGGGAGCGGACGCCCTTCCACATCACCCGCAACGAACTTGCAAAGTCCGAAGAGCGGGCCGGCGAATGGTGTCTGTTCAGGCTGTGGAATTTCGCTCGGGAACCGAGGGCATTCGAGCTGTATCCGCCCCTCGAAGCGCATGTTTCGTTGTTCGCCACCAGCTACGAAGCGCGCTTCGACTGACCGGCGGCTGCTTGAAGCCGAAACCTCAGAACTGCGGCGCCGGTAATTCTTGTCGATGCGCGAATGCGTTGAAGGGGCCGGATATGACCTGGAGGACCGCCGCCCGCATCCGGCGCCGTCCTGCCGGCGTCATCCGCCCAGGTAGGCGCGGCGGACGTGGTCGTTTTCGTGCAGGTCGCCGGCCGGGCCTTCCAGGGCCACGGCGCCGGTCTCGAGGACGTAGGCGTATTGCGCCAGCAGCAGCGCCATCTCGGCATTCTGCTCGACCAGGACGACCGGCGTGCCCTGGGCCGAGATGTCGGTGACGATCCGGGCGATCTCCTGCACCATGACCGGCGACAGGCCCATCGACGGCTCGTCGAGCAGCAGCACCCGCGGCGCGCTCATCAGCGCCCGGCCGATCGCCAGCATCTGCTGTTCGCCGCCGGACATGGAGCGCGCCCATTGCCGACGCCGCTCGGCCAGGCGCGGGAAGCGCGCGAAGACATCCGCGAGCGAGGTCTCGATCGCCGCCCTTTCGGTGCGCAGGAAGGCGCCGGTACGCAGGTTTTCCTCGACCGTCAGGTCCGGAAACACCCGCCGGCCTTCCGGCACATGGGCGACACCGCGGCGCACGATCTCCTCCGGCGGCAGGCCGTCGATCCTGGCATCGTCGAAATGGATCTCGCCCCGTGTCAGCGGTTCGAGCCCGGAGATCGCCCGCAGGGCGGTCGTCTTGCCGGCGCCGTTCGCCCCGATGATGGTGACGATGCCGCCGGCCGGGACCGCCATCGAGACGCCCTTGAGCGCCGCGATCTTCTGGTAGCGCACCTCGATATCGCGGATCTCAAGCAGCATGGCCCGCCCCGTTACCCGTCGCCGAGCCGAGATAGGCCTCGATCACCGCGGGATCGTTGCGCACCTCGTCGGGTGCGCCCTCGACCAGCAGGGCGCCGAAATTCATCACCGTGATGATGTCGCACAGATTCATCACCGCCTGCATGTCGTGCTCGACCAGCATGACGGTGACGCCGTCGTCGCGGATGCGCCGGACCAGGTCCATCATGCGCCGGGTCTCTTCCGGGTTCATGCCGGTGAACGGCTCGTCGAGCAGCAGCACCTTCGGCTCCGCCGCCAGGGCGACCGCCATGCCGAGCATGCGCTGATGGCCGTGGGGCAGGTTCGACACCGGCTCGTCCGCCAGATCCTCCAGACCGAAAAACGCCAGAGACTGCCGCGCCCTGGCGTCGGCGTCGGCCTCCGAGGCGCGGTCGGTGCCGAGCAGACGGCTCAGGAAGCCCGACCGGGCGCCGAGATGGCGGCCGACCCGCGCATTGTCCAGCACCGAGAATTCCTGGAACAGCGTCGAGCCCTGGAAGGTGCGCACCAGCCCCATCGCGGCCAGCGCGCTGGTCTTGCGGCCGGAAATGTCCCGGCCGCGATAGAGCACCTGCCCGGCCGTCGGCGCATAGAAGCCGCTGATCACGTTGAAGGTCGTCGTCTTGCCGGCGCCGTTCGGCCCGATCAGGCCGTGGATCGTGCCCTCGCGGACCGCGAAGCTGAAATCGTCGACCGCCACGAGCCCGCCGAACCGGCGGGTCAGCCCCCGCGCTTCCAGGATGGGCGCCTCGGAGATCGGCGGGTCGGCCGGTGCGTTCATGCCGCCTCTCCCCCCTCTCCCCCGGCGGCCGCCGCCGGTTCGCGGCGCCGGCGCCGCAGCCAGGCCCGCAGGCGCGGCCCCAGGCTTTCCAGGCCGTCCGGCAGATAGAGCACCGACAGGATCAGGATGGCGCCGTAGATCAGCGGCCGCGCCGTATCCAGGCCCAGGCCGCGCAAAACGATCTCGTTGATCACGGTCAGGACCACGACGCCGAGGATCGGGCCGTGGAAGGTCGCGGTGCCGCCGACGATCGCCCAGACCAGGACGTAGACCATCTGGTCGACGCCGAAGCGCGTCGGGTTCACCGCTCCGACATAGTGGGCGTAGAGGCCGCCGGCGATCCCCGCGAAGAAGGAGGCGATGACAAAAGCCAGCGTGCGGTAGCGGAAGGTGTCGACGCCGACGGATTCGGCCAGCCTGTCCTGCCAGTGGATGGCGTGGAAGGTCAGCCCGATGCGCGAGCGCTCGATGCGGTAGAGCACGAACAGCGAAACCGAAACCACCGCCAGCGCCAGGAAGTAGTAATTGACCGGCTCGTAGAAATCGATCGACAGGAAACCGGTCTCGATATCGGGAACGGCGTCGATCCGCTTCAGGCCCTTGGGGCCGCCGAACGGGTCGGTAAAGCGTTTCCAGATCAGGCGGATGATCTCACCGGCGGCGAAGGAGCCGATCAGGAAGTAGAACCCCTTCATCCGGAACAGCGGGAAACTCAGGATGGCGGCGGTCCCGGCCGCCATACAGGCGCCGATCAGCATGGAGAGCGGCACCGGGACGCCGAGCCGCTTGGCAAGCAGCGCGCTGGCATAGGCCCCGACGCCCATGATGACGACATGGCCTAGCGACCACTCGCCGGTCAGCGTGAGGAGCCGGTAGCTGGAAACCAGCAACACGTTGATGACGAGGAGGACGGCAATCTCCTGCTGGGAATAGCTCAGCAGGTAGGGCAGGACCGCCAGAACCGCGAACAGGGCGACGAAGCGCAGCCGCCCGGCGACCTGCCCAACGATCCGGGGGGCGGCCCGCCGTGCGGGGCTCCCGGCGCTTGCGGCATCCGCCGGTTCAGGCACGTTCCCTGGCTCCGAACAGGCCGGTCGGCCGCACCACCAGCACAGCGAACATCAGCGCGAGGCCGACGATGTTGGCGATCACGCCGTCGAAGAAGGTGGTGACGAAGGTGTGGACGAAGGCGTAGAGCACCGCCGCGATCACCGCGCCCTCCAGACTGCCGATGCCGCCGACGATGATGATGATGAAGGCGGTGACGATGATCGAATGGCCGATATAGGGCGACGGACTGACCAGGGGCGCCGTCAGGGCCCCGGCAACCCCGGCCAGCGCGGCGCCGATGAACATGGCGATGCGCGCCGTCTGGTTCATCGAGATGCCCTGGAGCGAGGCGGCCTCCGCATCCTGGGCGCAGGCGCGCAGCGCCCAGCCGAATTTCGAGCGCTTGAGGAAGGCCCACAGGGCGGCCAGCAGCAGGATGGCGGCGACGATCACGAACAGGCGCTGATAGGTCAGGATCGCGCCGAATATCTCGATCTTGCCCTGGGTCGGCGGCGGCACATGGCCCATGCGCCGGCCGAAGCCGAGCACGGCGAGCGTCTGCAAAATGAGCAGGAATCCGATCGAGGCGATGAGGCCGCCGAGCGGATTTTTCCGCAACGGCCGGAACATCGTCCGCTCCATCAGCAGGCCGACGATCCCGACGAAGATCAGGCCTGCCGCGACCGACAGCAGGAAGGGGAACTTCTCCTGGGCATAGAGGAAGACGACGCAATAGGCGCCGACCATATAGAGTTCGCCATGGGCGAAATTGATCACGCCCATGACGCCGAAGATCATGACCAGCCCGACGGCAATCAGCGCCATATAGCTGGCGGCATACATGGCGTTGATGGCGGTCTGCCACAGCAGGTCCATCGCCGGGCCTCAACGGCAGGGGCGGGAAAACGAAGCCGGGGGGGGGGGGGGGGCCCCCCCCCCCCGCCAAAAAAAAAAAAAAAACACCACAAAAAAAAAAAACACCCAAACAAAAAGACCGAGAGCAAACAGACACACGCACGC
>VXNK01000096.1:18028-39053 GCA_009840595.1 Rhodospirillaceae bacterium
GCGCCGCCGCCCCCCCCGCCCGCGCCCGCCCCCCCCCCCCCGCCGCGCCCCCCCCCCCCCCCCGCCGCCCCCCCCCCCCCCCCCCCCCCCGGCCGCAAATGTTAGCACAGCGGGTGCGCCATGCGGAACGCAGCGATCGATCAGCGCTGGTTCCACATCTGGCCCAGGGCCGTCATGTGCTTGATCATCAGTTTGCTGTGCTTGTCCCACCAGGCGGGAATGGACTTGAAGGCCTTGATTTTGGCCTTGCCGCCCTCGATCACCACGACCGGCCAGTTGCCGACCAGGGCGTTATCGATGCCGAACAGCTCCTTGCCCCACCATTTGGCGTCGCCGAAGGCGTGCTTGCCGGTGCCGCCGGCCTTCATCGCTTTCAGGACGGGACCCGGTTCGGCACTGCCCGCCTTGGCGGCGGCGTCGGCCCACAGGTCCATGATCGACGCGTATTCCCAGGACACCGCGCTCCATTCCTTGGCGCCGAAGCGCTTGGCGTATTCGGTGTAGAACTCGTTCGGCTTGACGAAGTTCACTTCCTTGGCATTGAGCGCCGGGTCGTCGAAATCCGGGAACTGGAAGACGAAGCCTTCCATGAAGTCCTTCGACGTCTTCTCGACGATCTTCTGGTAGAAGTCGGCGGTGCAGGAGATGATCTGGCCCTTGTAGCCCTGCTGGAACGCCTGCTCGCACAGCGGATGGACATAGTCGGCGTAGCAGGTGTCCAGACACAGGATGTCGGGCTTCTTGGCCAGCAGCTTGGTCATGACCGGCGCGAAGTCCGTCGTCGCCGGATCGAAGAACAGCGGCGCGTCGACCATCTTGATGCCGGCCGCCTCGAAGGCCGCCAGATAGGTCGCCACCGAAGGCTTGCCGAGCGCATCGTCCTGGGCGCAGATCGCGGCCGTCTTCAGGTTTTTCTTGTTCTCCGCCAGCCATTCGACGCCGGTGACGTTGTAGATCGGATGCACCTCGCACGGCGCCACGAGGGTCTTCGTGTCCGGCGACAGATCGCTCGGCAGCAGCGTCGAGAACAACATGCCCTCGCGGGCCGCGATCTTCTCCACGCCCGGCCAGGTGTCGCCGCCCAGCATCATGATGAATTTGACGCCGTCTTCCTTGATCAGCTTGGTCGCGCCGGTCCGCGCCTTGCCGGCATCGTATTCGTTGTCGTAGCCGACGAACTCGATCTTGTGCGACTTGCCGCCGATCTTCACGCCGCCCTTGGCGTTGACCCAGTCAGCCCAGATCAGGCAGCCGTCGTAGCCGGGCTTGCCCCAGGCCGCGACCGGGCCGGTGAACGGCGCCAGGAATCCGATCTTGATCGTATCGGCGGCGGCGAAGGAAACCCGCGACAGGCCGGTGCCCGTCGCGGCCAGCGCGGCGCCGGACGCGGCCGTCGTTCCGAGGAATTTCCGCCTGCTCAGTTTGCGGTCAAGTGTCTTGCGCATCGTGCCAGCCTCCCTGAGTTGCTGCGCGCGCCGCGGCTCACCATGGCCGGCGGCGCTTCTCGAGGACCGGACGGCGGACAAGCGGCCTGCCGGACGGCCTTCGGAACCGCAGCCGCAGGGTAATTCGACAGAGCGAAAACCAATTTTAACCAATTCGCCCGATTTATTGCCGAATCAATCGTGGCTACGGTCGTTCTGTACAGCATGACAAATTGGTGGCTTAATGCAAGAGAAATATGCGTTATCGTCGTCAAATCGGGCGAAAGGACCTCAATTTGCCCGAACGGAAGGCCCGGATCGGCAAATAATGCGTGATCGGATTGGTGTATATTGGTAGAGATTGGTTTCGGACGCAGAGGCCAATTTCGTAACGGAAGCGGCGCTTCGGCCTCGCCGATGTGCCGGAAAGGACGGTGGGTGAAACCATGGGCAAGCGAGTTGCGGTGATCGGCGCGGGGCCGTCGGGCCTCGCCCAGCTAAGGGCATTCCAGTCGGCAAGGACCGGCGGCGCGGAGATTCCGGAGATCGTCTGCTACGAGAAGCAGGACGACTGGGGCGGCTTGTGGAACTATACCTGGCGCACCGGCACGGACGAATTCGGCGAACCGGTCCATTGCTCGATGTACCGCTATCTGTGGTCCAACGGGCCCAAGGAGGGGCTGGAGTTCGCCGACTATTCCTTCGAGGCGCATTTCGGCAAGCAGATCGCCTCCTACCCGCCGCGGGAAGTCCTGTTCGACTATATCGAAGGCCGGGTGAAGAAGGCGGGCGTGCGCGACTGGATCCGCTTCCGCTCGCCGGTCCGGCGGGTCGATTTCGACGCTTCGACCGGGCTGTTCGCGGTCACGGCCCACGATCTGTCAAACGACGAGGAAAGCACCGAAAGCTTCGACCATGTCGTCGTGGCGACGGGCCATTTCTCGACCCCGAACGTGCCGCATTTCGACGGCCTCGACCGGTTCAACGGCCGGGTCATGCACGCCCACGATTTCCGCGACGCCGTCGAGTTCAAGGACAAGGACATCCTGATCATCGGCACCAGCTATTCGGCCGAGGACATCGGCTCCCAGTGCTGGAAATACGGCTGCAGGTCGGTCACCGTCAGCCACCGCACCGCCGCCATGGGCTACGACTGGCCGGACAACTGGAAGGAAGTGCCGCTGCTCCAGAAGGTCGAGGGCAACACCTGCACCTTCAAGGACGGCTCGACCGCCGATGTCGACGCCATCATCCTGTGCACCGGCTATCTGCACCACTTCCCCTTCATGGCGCCGGAGCTGTGCCTGAAGACCGCCAACCGGCTGGCGGCGGCCGACCTCTACAAGGGCGTCGTCTGGGTCGACAATCCGAAGCTGTTCTATCTGGGCATGCAGGACCAGTGGTACACCTTCAACATGTTCGACGCCCAGGCCTGGTTCGTCCGCGACGTCATCATGGACCGGATCCGGGTGCCGGACCGGGATGCCCGTGCAGCGGACGTCGCCGACCGCGAAGCCCGGGAAGACGCGCTCGAGGACGACTACGGCGCGATCAGCTATCAGGGCGACTACGTCAAGGAACTGATCGCGGAGACCGACTATCCGAGCTTCGACGTCGACGGCGCCAACGAGGCCTTCTTCCAGTGGAAGAAGCACAAGAAGCAGAACATCATGACCTTCCGCGACAACTGCTACAGGTCGGTCATGACCGGCTCCATGGCGCCGGTCCACCATACGCCGTGGGTCGAAGCGATGGACGATTCGATGGAGAGCTATCTTCTGAACGAATAGCGCCCGAACGAATAGCGCCCGAACGAATAGCTCTGGCGGGCCGCCCGGTCATGGGCGACGCAACCGCCGAATGGGAGTGGGACGCCTTCTCGGCCGCCGCGCTGGAAGCCTATCGGGCGGCGCGGCGGGAGGAAGCGGTTCATCTCTGGCGGCGGGCCGGCGCCCTGGCGCAGAATTTCCCGGCGGGCGACCCGCGCCGGGCCGCGAGCGACAACAACGCCGCGCTCGCCCTGCTGATCGACCAGGACCATGAGGGCGCCGCCGCGGCCCTGACCGCGGCGCTCGGCGCCTGGGACGCGGCGCTGGACTGGACCGGCGGCATGGCGGTATCGCCGGTCGCCCGCAGTTCGCTGTTCCACCAGCGCCTGGAGCAGCGCCATGTCGAGACCTACGGCGACGTCCGGCGCGCGCGGCACCGCGCGTTCCTGACCGGCGCGGTCGCGCTGACCCGCTTCAACCTGGGGATCGCGCGACTCTTTCTGGACGAGGACGAGGCGGCCGGCCGGCTGCTCGAAACCGCCCTCGAAGAGCGGGAGCGCGCTTTCGGCCCGAACAATCCGGAGGTCGCCGAGATCGCCAGGGTGCTCTCCGCCAGCGCCGACGCCGCCGGGGACGACGCGCGGATGGCGCGCTTCGACGACAAGATCCGGGCCGTCGCCGAAAACCGCGCGACCGATGTTCTGGACGCCTGGCGCAAGGAACAGCCGCACGAGATGACCGACACCCGCCGCCTGCTCGCCGCGACCTACCTCACGGCGATCGTCCACGAACGGGACTTTCTGTAGCCGGACTCCGCCGACGCCAGCGCCCCGAACGGTTGCCGCGGCCGGAATGCGCGCTTCGTCCGCCCGGCCCCGACCCTGCGCCGGGACGGCCGCCAACATCGAAGGCGCGCAAGAAAAAAGGCCCGCCATCGCTGGCGGGCCTTTCGCAGCTTCGAACCGGGGGTCCGGGCCTACATCGTGGCCGCGCTCACCCAGGGTCTCCACTTCTTCTCGTTGTCCTTCATCCACTTCTCGGCGGCGGCTTCCGCCTCCATCTTGTCGACGTCGACCAGCTTGGCCATGACGGCGATGTCGAGGTTGGAGAAGCTCATCTTCTGCAGGACCTTGTAGGCCTTCGGCCATTTCTGCGGGAAGCCCTTCCAGACGCCGAGTTTCAGGTAGCCGTCCTTCGGGTTGCCGCAGTCATAGGCCTTGTTCGGGTTCAGGCCCCATTTCGGATCCTTGCGGCACTTCTCGTGGTAGGCCGGGAACTCCACGAACTTGCCCTTGTACAGGGCCTCGATGAAGTTCGGCGTCCAGTTGAACAGCACGATCGGCGCCTTGCGCTTGCTGGCCGATTTCAGCTCCGCCCACAGAGCCGCGGCCGAGCCTGCGTTCACCACCTTGAAGTTCATGCCCAGGCCGTCGACGCGCTCCTGGTCGTGCTTCAGCCAGTCCACCGGGCCGGCGAGGAAGCGGCCTTTCGGCTTCGTCGCGGCGGTCGCGAACTTGGCGGCGCACTTGTTCAGCGCCTTCCAGTCCGGCAGGCCCGGGCAGGCCTTCTCGACATATTCCGGATACCACCACTCCTCGCGGGTCTTGGCTTCGTGGGTCGCCGCCGTGATCACGCAGCCCTTGCTGAGCTGCTTCTCGTAGCTGACGCCGAACGCGCCCTGCCAAACCTCGTGGACCAGATGGATATCGCCTTCGCACATCGAGGTGTAGACGACCTGGCTGTCCGCGGAGACGTATTCGACCTTGTTGCCCACCATTTCCAGCAGCTTGCCGACGATGCGGGCGCCCACAAGCTGGCTCGACCAGTTGTGGAGCGGAATCTTGATCGTCTCGGCGGCCGCAGACTGGGCCCCGACGACCAGCAAAGCGGCAGCACCGGCCGCCATTGCGATTCTGCGCATGTAGTCCTCCTCAATTTTACAGCGCCGAACCAATTTCAACCAATTTTGTTTATTCCGGCGCAAGGGCATAATATCATCCGCCTTTAACTGTCGCTGTCAATGATTTTATGTGTAATTATCAATCAGTTATATGGTAAATTTTGGCGTATATTGGTTTGAAATGGTTTCAAAATGGTGGGGTCTCCGGATGTATTCGACGGTCGTCCTGGAATATCCGATCCTTCGTCGCGGCATTCGACCGGACCGATGGTGCCGCTTCCGTCGCGGCCGGTATATACTCGGTCGCGCGGACTGCGGCAGACCGGTTGCCCGGTAACCCCTTGCAGGGAGTGGAAGAGTTTGGACGCCAAGATCGCCTGCCGGGATGTCTGGAAACTGTACGGCAAGGATCCGGAAGGCTTTCTCGCCGCCCATAACGGCGACCCCCCGGACGACGCCATCGCGGGCGACGGTTACATTCCGGCGGTGCGTCACGCCAGCCTGGAGGTCTTTCCCGGCGAAATCCTGGTCATCATGGGACTCAGCGGCTCGGGCAAGTCGACGCTGGTGCGCTGCCTGTCGCGCCTGATCGAACCGACCGCCGGCGAGGTCCTGTTCGACGGTCAGGACCTGCTGAAGATGCCGGCGAAGGAGCTGATCGAAATCCGCCGCCACAAGATGGGCATGGTGTTCCAGCATTTCGCGCTGCTGCCGCACCGGACCGTGCTCCAGAATGTCGCCTTCCCCCTGGAGGTGCAGGGGATCGACCGCGGGACCCGGGAGAAGCGGGCGCTCGACGTTATCGAACTGGTCGGACTGAAAGGGCGGGACGGCTACTATCCGCGCGAACTTTCCGGCGGCCAGCAGCAGCGCGTCGGCATCGCGCGATCCCTGGCGGTCGAACCCGATGTCTGGTTTCTCGACGAACCCTTTTCCGCCCTCGATCCGCTGATCCGGCGCGAAATGCAGGACGAATTCCTGCGTCTCCAGACCATGCTGCAGAAAACCATCGCCTTCATCACCCACGATTTCGACGAGGCAATCCGCCTTGCCGACCGGATCGCGATCATGAACGAGGGCCGGATCGTGCAGATCGGCTCGCCGGAAGAACTGGTGACGCGGCCGGCCAACGACTATGTCGCCAATTTCACCCGCGACGTCGCCCGCGAAAAGCTGTTGACGGTCGCCTCGGTCATGGAGGCGTCGACGGACGGAGAAACCCTGTCGGACACGACCGTCCGGCCGACCGACAAGGTGGCCGACGTGGCGCGCCTGATTATCGACAGCGAACGGCCGTTGCGGGTGGCGGACGATACCGGCCGCACCATCGGCGCGGTCAGCCGGGCCCATGTGCTGGACGTGCTCTTCTCCGTGGAGGCCGACGCCCATGGCTGACGCGGCGGTCCTGGGCGGCGCTGTTCCGGTCCGCCGCTGGGTGGCGGGTTCCGGACAGTCCGGCCTTCGGGTCGCCGTCCTGCTGCTGGCGCCGTTCGTTTTCGTCCTCGCCGTCTCTCCCTGGCTGCCCGACTGGCTGCGCATGGTCCCGAAGGACTGGTCCGCCCCCTTCGTCGGCTGGATCAATGCGGTCGTCGAGGTGCTGCGCCGGGAAGAGATCTTCGGTCTGCTCACCTTCCGGGACATCACCCGGGCGATCGCCGACCTGATCGACTACCCGCTCGATTTCGTCGAGGCCATCCTGGTCGCCGGCTTTTCCGATTCGGTGCCGGGCCTGCCCTGGATCGCGGTCACCGGGCTGGCGATCGTGCTCGGCTGGTATCTGCAGGGCCGCCAACTCGGCATCGTCGCCGGCATCTGCTTCGCCTACATGGCGATCTTCGGCAAATGGGAACTGTCGATGGTCACCCTGTCGGTGGTGCTGGTGGCCGCGCCCATCGCCGGCGCGATCGGGGTGGCGCTGGGCGTCCTCGCCTACAAGCGGCGCTGGTTCGAGACGCTGCTGTGGCCGATCCTGAACGTCATGCAGGCCCTGCCGCACTTCTCCTACATGATCCCGGTCGCCATCTTCATCGGCATCGGCCACAAGGCCGGCACCATCGCAACGATCATCTTCGCCTTCCCGGTCATGGCGCGGCTGACCATCCTCGGCCTGAAGGGCGTGTCGCCGGAAGTGCGCGAAGCCGGCATCATGGCCGGCTGCACGAAGCGGCAGATGCTGTGGAAGGTCGAATTGCCGGCCGCCCGGCCGACGCTGATGGTCGGCGTCAACCAGATCATCATGCTGTGCCTGGCGATGGTCGTCCTGGCGTCCTTCGTCGGCGCCAAGGGGCTGGGCCACGACCTGCTGAACCGGCTGCGCTCCCTGTGGATCGGCCAGGCGCTGGAGATCGGCGTCGTCATCGTGTTCATGGCGATCATCCTCGACCGGCTGAGCCAGGCCTGGGCGGAGAAGGAGCCGGAACATGCCCGGGAAGGGCCGTTCCACGTCCGGCACCCCTTCGCGACGGCGGGCATTGCAGTGGTCGTGATTTCCTACGTCCTGGCGGCGTTTATCCCGGCGCTGCAGCTGTGGCCGAAATCGCTGTCCGTTACGACCGCGCCGATGTGGGACGCGATGATCGACGCCATCGTCGTCCATGCCTTCGACTATCTGGAGCTGATCAAGGATACGCTGCTCGTCCATGTCCTGATCCCGATGCGCGACCTCTATCTCCTGCTGCCCTGGTCGGCGCTGCTCGTGTTCGCGGTCACGCTCGGCTGGTATTACGGCGGCTGGCAGGTCGCCGTCATCCAGGCGCTGTTCGCGCTCTACCTCGCCTTCGCCGGCTTCTGGGAGCGGACCCTGATCACCGCCTACATGGTGAGCTTCGCGGTCATCGTCTGCGTCATCATCGGCTCGATCGTCGGGGTCTGGGCCGCCGCCGGACCGCGCCGCACGAAGGTCGTGGAACTGATCCTGGACACCTTCCAGACCTTCCCGTCCTTCATCTACCTGATCCCGGCGATCATGCTGTTCAACGTGAACGATTTCGCCGCCATCATGGCGATCGTGATCTACGCGACGATCCCGACGACCCGCCTGACCATTTTCGGCCTGCGGACGGTGCCCCACGACATCGTGGAGGCGGCCATCGCCTCGGGCTGCACGCCGCGCCAGGTGTTGTGGAAGGTGCGTATGCCGCTCGCCTTCCCGGCAATCATGCTCGGCATCAACCAGACGATCATGTACGCGCTGTTCATGGTCGTGATCGCCGCATTCATCGGCACCACGGATCTCGGCCAGGAGATTTTCCGCTCCAAGGCGGAGAACGACGCCGGCAAATCGCTGGTCGTCGGTCTGTGCGTCGCCTTCATGGGCCTGATGGCCGATCAGCTGATCAACGCCTGGGCCCGGGAACGCAAGAAAGTGTTGGGGTTGGAATGAAAATCCAGGCGCCGCAGACGCCGCTGGCGCAGCAGCCCTCGACCGCCGGCGCCGTGCTGCTTCCCGGCGTGCCGACGCTGGGCTTCGGGATCGAGCGCTACGTCGCCGGGGGCGGCGCGGCGACCGTCATTTCCCTCGAACCGGGCGATGGCCTCACGGTGCGCGACCGGGAAGGCCGGCAGGCCGCGGAGATCGCGGCCTTCGCGCCGGACGGGTCGGCCGATACCGAGGCGCTGGGCGCTGCGGCGGCCGGGTCCGCCGAAGGCCTCAAGGCGATCCTCGGCGCCGACACCGAATCGGCCCGCTCGCTGGCGGGAAGCCTGCAGCGGCGCGGCCTCGATATCGCCGCAGCGCGGTCCATCGACGTCCTCGGCGGCGATTCGCGGCCGGGCGACGAAGCGACATTCACCGCCGAGCGGCCGCTGGTCTGCTTCGTGGCGGCGCCCGGCGGCCCGATGCGCGTCGACCGGCAGGACGCGCCGACGCCGGTCGAGATCTTCGTCACCCGCGCCAACCCGGTCGCGCCCGACGAGCATCCGGTACCGGAGCCGCTGGCCGATCCGCGCATCGACCGGCGCGTCGCCGCCCGCACGGCCGAGGCCTACGAGGTCAGGGCCGGCGAGTTCATCCAGATCATCGACGTGCAGGGCCGGGAATGTTCCGACTTTCAGGCCTTCACCGTCGCCGGCCTCGACAAGGGTCAGGAATTCTGCCTCGACGCGACGGCGACCCGCACCTTCATGGGCAATGCCTATCCGGCGCCGGGCCTGTTGTCGAAATGCTACGACGTGAATTCGCAGGCGATGGTCGAGGTGATCCGCGACACCTGCGGCCGGCACGACAGCTTCCTCTACGCCTGCACGGCGAAATACTACGATGACATGGGCTATCCCGGCCACATCAACTGCACCGACAATTTCAACGACGCCCTGGCGCCGTTCGGGATCGCGCCGCGGCGCGGCTGGATGGCGCTCAACTTCTTCTTCAACACCGGGTTCGACGACGCCAACCAGGGGTTCCACGACAATCCTTGGTCGCGGCCGGGCGACTATGTGCTGCTCCAGGCGCTGACCGACCTTGTCTGCGTCTCGTCCGCCTGTCCGGACGATATCGACGGCGCCAACGGCTGGAACCCGACCGACATCCATGTGCGGGTCTACCCGCGCGAGAACGTGTTTTCCAAAGCGGTGGCCACGCGCATGACTCCCGACGCCGATCCGAAACTCACGAAGGAGACCGGCTTCCACAGCCGGTTTGCCGAGCACACGAGAAACTTCACCGAATACAACGGCTACTGGCTGGCCAACAGCTTCACCAACCGCGGCGCGCTCGACGAATACTGGGCCTGCCGCGAGCGCGCCGTCGTCATGGACCTGTCGCCCCTGCGCAAGTTCGAGGTCCTGGGGCCGGACGCCGAGCAACTGATGCAATGGACGCTGACCCGGAACATAAGGCGGCTGGCGACCGGGCAGGTGGTCTATTCCGCCATGTGCTACGAGACCGGCGGCATGATCGACGACGGCACCGCCTTCCGCCTCGGCGACGACAATTTCCGATGGGTCGGCGGCTGCGACTATGGCGGCGAGTGGATGCGCGAGCAGGCCGCGAAGCTGGGCCTGAACGCCTGGGTCCGGTCGTCGACCGACCAGCTCCACAACGTCGCCGTTCAGGGGCCGAAGAGCCGGGATATCCTGAAAGAAGTCGTATGGACACCACCGGTTCAGCCGTCGATCGACGAGATGGGCTGGTTCCGCTTCGCGATCGGCCGGATCGGCGACCCTGACGGTATCCCCATCGTCGTTTCCCGTACGGGCTATACCGGCGAGCTGGGCTTCGAGGTGTGGTGCCATCCGCGCGACGCCGGCGGGGTGTGGGACGCCATCTGGCAGGCCGGCGAGCCGCACGGCCTCTCGCCCTTCGGCCTGGAGGCGCTGGACATGGTGCGGATCGAGGCCGGGCTGATCTTCGCCGGCTACGAGTTCGACGACCGGACCGATCCGTTCGAGGCCGGCATCGGCTTCACCGTGGCGCTCAAGACCAAGAACGAGGACTTCATCGGCCGCGAGGCCCTGGTCCGGCGCAAGGAATCGCCCCGGCACAGGCTGGTCGGCCTGGAGCTGGAGGGGCAGGAGGCGGCGGCGCACGGCGACTGCGTCCATATCGGCCGAGCCCAGGTCGGCACGGTGACCAGCGGCATGCGCTCGCCGATCCTGCGCAAGAATATCGCCCTGTGCCGGATGGACGTGACCGCGTCGGACGAGGGCACGGAAGTCGAGGTCGGCAAGCTGGACGGCCATCAGAAGCGCATCCCAGCCAAGGTCGTGCCGTTCCCGTTCTACGATCCGACGAAGTCGCGGGTCCGCGCCTGATCGGAAGCGCCGGCAGGAGCACGCCATGTCGAAGACATTCATCGCCGCCTGCGTCCAGAACAACGCCACGCCGGACGTCGATTTCAATATCGAGACGGCGCTGCGGCTGGCCAAGCGGGCGGCCGAAGACGGCGCCGACCTGATCTGCACGCCGGAATATTTCTCCGGCCTGCGCACCGAGGACGGCTTCTTCCATCCGGCGGCCTTTGCGGAGGCCGAACATCCCGTATTGCCGGCCTTCGCCGCCGCGGCGCGGGAATGGAACGTCTGGTTCCTGCTCGGCTCGCTCGGCGTGCGCAGCCCCGACGGCCGCATCTTCAACCGGGCCTACGTCATCGGCAGCGATGGCGGCATCGTCGCGCGCTACGACAAGATCCACATGTTCGACGTCGTGCTCGACTCCGGCCCGTACACCGAATCGGCAACCATCGCGCCCGGCGACCGCGCGGTGGTCGCACCGACCCCCTGGGGCGGCCTCGGCCTCTCGATCTGCTACGACCTGCGCTTCGCCGCGCTCTACCGCCGACTCGCCCAGAACGGCGCGACCGTGCTGGCGGCACCGGCCGCCTTCACGAAGGTCACGGGCGAGGCGCACTGGCACGTCCTGAACCGCGCCCGGGCCATCGAGCACGGCTGCTACATGGTCTCGCCCTGCCAGTATGGCGGGATCGAGGGCGGCGGCGCCTGTTTCGGCCATTCGCTGATCGTCGATCCGTGGGGCGCGGTGCTGGCCGACGGCGGCGACGGCGAGGGCGTCGTCCTGGCCGAGATCGACCCGGCCAGGGTGGCGGAAGCGCGCGGGAAGATTCCGGCCCTGGACCACGACCGGCCGATAACGCCGGAAGCGCCGCTCATGCCTGAAACTCCGGGCGCCGCCGCGGCGTGAACCGCGCCGCCGGCGCGCGGCATCTGGTTTCCTAAACCGCGGCGGCGCCCATCAGGTCGCGGCGCGCCTTCTCCAGATGGTCGTTGATCTGTTTGACCGCGGCGGCGATGTCGCGGCGCCGGACCGCCTCGAAGAGCGCGCGGTGCTGCCGGTTGTATTCGTCGATCTCTTCCGGCGACAGGATCTTGATCTTCATCGCGTCCCACTGGTCGTGGCCGCGCACGGCGTTGATCTGCTGATACAGGTGCAGCAGCAGCGGATTCCGGGAACTCCTGGCGAGCCACTCGTGGAACATGCTGTCGTGCCGGGAAAAGGCGTCCTTGTCGTTCCGGCACTGTTCGAGATCGTCCAGAATCGATCCCAGCATCTTGATTTCGTTGGCCGTGGCGTGAAGCACCGCCAGGCGGGTCATGTGCGGCTCGACCGCCAGGCGCGCCTCGATCAGCTCGAGCGGGCTGACCCGGCTGACGATGTCGTGCGCCGCGCCGACCGAAAGGTCGTCGTATTTGACGAAGGTGCCGCTGCCGACCCGCCGCTCGATCAGGCCTTCGCTTTCCAGATTGAACAGGACCTTGCGGATGGTGCTGCGCGCGGTGTCGAAGCGCTCCGCCAGGTCCCGTTCGGCCGGCAGCCGATCCCCGTTGACGTAGATCCCGCTGCGAATCGCTTCGCGCAACTGGGCCGTAATCTGCCCGACATGGCGCCCGCCCTCGCCGAGGCGCGCGCCTGCGGCCGGCCTGGTCTCCTTTGCATCCGCGCCCGTGGAATCCACAGCGGCACCCTCCGAAAATCCACGCGTCCTGCCGTCTCAACCCGATTGGTCGATATTGGCAAAATTGGTTTGCAATTGGTCCTGCAACAGTGCAAAGTAGAAGCTGTTCAGTCAAGCTGGATCGCGAGATGCAAGCCGCTTGCGGAACCGAATTGGCGCAGATATCCTTATTTTTCAATACTGGATATCGGGCGCGGTATCGGCCGGTCGGATTCAGTGTAATGGTTCGTATTGGTCACGTCAATTGTCAGGAAGACGTGGCGGGCACGCGAAGAAAGTGCTGCTGAGAGGGACAGAGGAACGGCGACATGATGGATATCGAAGCCTTTGTGCAAGAGGACGGCCGGGACGAGCTGGTCAAACAGGTGCGCAGCAAGATCGACGAGCTGGGAATCCAGTATCTCTACATGCAGTTCGTATCGATCACCGGCCGGATCTGCGGCAAGGGCATCCCGGCGGATCACTGGGAACTGGTCGCCGAACGCGGCTTCCAGCTGGTCTACGGCGCGACCGTCAACCTGTTTCTGAACCGGCACGGCGAGTATCTCGGCTACGGGCCGCACGAGAAGGAGCTGGTCGGCATTCCGGAGCCGGAAACCTTCTGCCAGCTGCCCTGGGACAAGCGCGTCGCCCGGGTCTGGTGCACCCTGTTCCGCAACCGCGAGGAGCGCGAGGAGCCCGGTGCCTTCCTGACGTCCGACTGCCGCGGCAACCTGCGCCGCATCCACGAGCAGTTCCGCAAGGATCATAACGGCTTGCACCTGCGCCACGGTACCGAGCCGGAGATGATGTGGCTGAAGCGGGGCGAGGACGGCAAGCCCGACGGCGGCTTCTCCAACCCCTATTGCTACCATATCGACCAGTTCGAGAGCCTGCGCCCGGTCTTCCTGCGGGTGATCGAATATTCCCGCGCCATGGGCCTGGACATGATCCAGGGCGACCATGAGGACGCGCCGGGCCAGCTCGAACTCAACTTCACCTTCGACGATGCGCTCAGGACCGCCGACCGGCTGACGACCTACCGCCAGATCTGCGCCCAGGTCGCCCGGGAGAACAACCTGATCGCCTGCTTCATGTCCAAGCCGTTCATGGGCGTTTCGGCCTCCGGCTGCCACCACAACATCTCGCTGTGGCGCGGCGGCCAGGAGGAGTTCAACGCGCTCGGCAACGATCCGCTGCCCGGCATGGAAGGCAACTACATGTATCTGAAGGGCGGCGAGAACACCTTCATGCCGGATACCGACGATCCGCAGATGCCCGGCAAGACCGGCCTGCAGGTGGTCGGCGGCATCGTCAAGCATCTCGGCGCGCTCACCGCCATCGGCGCGTCGACGGTGAACTCCTACCGCCGGCTGTGGGACACCGGCTTCTGGGCGCCGGTCTTCGCCGACTGGGGCTACCAGAACCGGACGACCGGCCTGCGGATTTCCGCGCCGGGGCGCTTCGAATACCGCTCGGTGGATTCGATGGTGAACCCGCACCTGATGGCCGGCGCCATCCTCAAGGCGGCCGACGACGGCATCCGCAACGATATCGATCCGGGCCCGCCGGAAGACCGCAACATCTACGAGGCGATGGAAGCCGGCAAGTTGGTCAAGAAACTGCCGATGACCCTCGGTGCGGCGCTCGACGCGCTGGCCGGCGACGAGGTCATCAAGGCGGCGATGCCGGGCGAGATGTACCGCCTGTACGAGGAGTACAAGCGGGACGAGTGGGAGCGTTTCCTGCACACCACGACCGAGTGGGACATGGAGACCTATCTGGACTGCCTGCCCTAGGCGGCGTTCCCCGGGTGGCGTTCGACGGAAGGCCCCGGCCTTCCGCGTTCGACACCCCGGTATCTGACAGGAGAGACATGCCATGTGCGGCATTGCCGGACTGATCTACCGCGACGGCGCCCGCAACATCGGCGCCGAGATGACCGCCATGCTGCAGGCGCTGAAACATCGCGGCCCCGATTCGACCGGCTTCGCCATGTACGGCGCGCCCGGGCCGAACGAATACATCCTGCGCTTCAAGGTCGCCGAGAAAGAGGACCTGGGCGGCGGCGGCACGAAGATCCACCGTGCGATCGCGGAACGCAAGGCGGCGGTCGATGCGGTGCTCGAGGAACTGGGCGTCGACGTCATGGAACTGGACGAGCCGACGGAATATTCCCTGCGCTGCCGGATTTCCTACGACGGCGGCCTGAAGGCCCTTGCCGACCGGATCGAGGAGGTCGAGGGCGCGGAAATCCTGTCGATCGGCAACGCCTTGGAGCTGATCAAGGATCTCGGCGACGCCGCCGACGTATCCGGCGCCTACAGCCTGGGCGGTTTCACCGGCACCCACGGCATCGGCCATACGCGCATGGCCACGGAATCCGATGTCGATATCCGCTCGGCCCATCCCTACTGGGCCTATCCGTACAACGACATCGCCGTCGTTCATAACGGCCAGATCACCAACTACTGGCTGATGCGCCGGCAGCTGGAGCGCGAAGGCCAGCGTTTCGTCAGCGACTGCGATTCGGAACTGCTCGCGGTGTATACGGCGGTCAATCTCGAAAAGGGCGTGACGCTGGAAGAGTCCCTGCGCAGGTCGATCGACGAGATCGACGGCGTGTTCACCTACCTGATCACGACCGGCAACGAGCTCGGCATGGCCAAGGACACGATGGCCGCCAAGCCGATGGTGCTCTACGAGGCGGACGACCTCGTTGCCCTGGCTTCGGAAGAGGTCGCGATCCGGGCGATCATTCCCCACGAGATCGATACGACCGATCCCTACGACGAGGAGGTCCGGGTATGGCAGGCGTAGGCGAGTCCGTCTCGACCCAGATGGGCATGCATACCGAGCCCCTGACGGGCCGGGACATCAAGACCAAGTTCACGCTCGAGAACGAAGGCAGTTTCGGTTACGACTTTGCCCGGGATGTCGATTTCAACCGGCGCGCCGAAATCGATTGCGCCGATCTGGAACCGACGGCGATCAACAGCAAAATCCGCGAACTGATGGACTCCGGCCACGGCAGCATCGTGGTGCGGAATCCGGGCGCCAAACACTCGCTGGTCGTCGGTATCCTCAACCGGATGAACATCATCGTCGACGGCAGCCTGGGCTATTTCGGCTGCGGCCTGCTCGACGGCCCGACGGTGCGGATATCCGGCCGCGTCGGCTGGTCGTTCGGCGAGAACATGATGGCCGGCGTCTGCGTGGTCGAAAAGAACGCCGGCTCGACCTTCGGCGCCGCGCTGCGCGGCGGCGACCTGGTGTGCAAGGGCTCGGTCGGCTCGCGCACCGGGATCGACCAGAAGGGCGGCACCATCCTGGTCGGCGGCGACACCGGCGCCTTTTCCGGTTTCATGATGCAGCGCGGTCGCATGGTCGTGTGCGGCAACGCCGGCAAGAATCTCGGCGACTCGATGTATGACGGCACGATCTTCATCGGCGGCGAGATCCAGGACCTCGGCGTCGACGCGGTCCCGGCGGAGCTGACCGATCTCGACCGCGCCTGGCTGATCCGCAAGCTGGGCATGTACGAATTGCTGCCGGAGCAGGGCGTCGACCATTTCACCAAGATCGTCGCCGGCAAGCAGCTGTGGAGCTACGACAATCTCGAACCGACGGAGAAGAAACTGGTCCTCTAGGGCCGGCTCGGCTTCTGCGCCGCCGTCGCACCGAAGAAAGACACCGACATGCTGGACGATCCGATCCCGGGTGGCGAAGGCCACTCCAAGCTGGAAGTCGAGGAAAAATACATCCTCGGCAGGAGCCAGATCTTCACGCCGGAGGTCATCAACGACATCCATGTGAAATCGGAGCTCGGCCGCTACCGGATGCGCGGCTTCTCGATCTTCAAGAAGATCCCGCACTGGGACGACCTGACATTCCTGCCCGGCACGCTGACCCGCTTCGTGATCGAGGGCTATCGCGAGAAATGCCTGACCAAAACGGTCATCGGGCCGCGCGCCAAGCGGCCGCTGGAGCTGGAGATTCCGGTCTACATCACCGGCATGAGCTTCGGCGCCCTGTCGTTTGAGGCCAAGACGGCGCTGGCCCGCGGCGCGACGATGGCCGGCACGGCGACCTGCTCCGGCGAAGGCGGCATGATCCCGGACGAGCGGCGCTACTCGTCCAAATGGTTCTACCAGTGCATCCAGTCGCGCTACGGCTTCAATCCGCATCATCTGCTGCTCGCCGACGGCTGCGAATTCTTCATCGGCCAGGGCTGCAAGGTCGGCCTCGGCGGCCATCTGATGGGCCAGAAGGTGACCGACCAGGTCGCCGAGATGCGCTCGCTGCCGGCCGGCATCGACCAGCGCTCGCCGGCGCGCCATCCCGACTGGCTGGGGCCCGACGACCTGGCGCTCAAGATTCTCGAAATCCGCGAGGCAACCGACGGGCAGATCCCCATCCAGCTCAAGCTCGGCGCCGCGCGGGTCTACGACGACGTCCGCATGGCGGTGAAGTGCGATCCGGATTCGATCTATATCGACGGCATGGAAGGCGGCACCGGCGCCGGCCCGCACCTGGCGACCGAAGAGACCGGCGTGCCGGGCATGGCCGCCATCCGCCAGGCCCGCCGCGCCATCGACGATCTCGGCAAGCGGGGTGAAATTTCGCTGGTCTACGCCGGCGGCATCCGCAACGGCGGCGACGTCGCCAAGGCGCTGGCGCTGGGCGCCGACGCCATCGCGATCGGCCACTCGGCGATGATGGCGCTGAACTGCAACAAGGACATCCCGGAAGCCGATTTCCCGTCGGAAATGGGGGTGCAGGCCGGCGCCTGCTATCACTGCCACACCGGCCGCTGCCCGGTCGGCGTCGCGACCCAGGATCCGCTGCTGCGCAAACGCCTGAACCCGGACGAAGCGGCGGAGCGCGTTTACAATTTCCTGCACACGCTGACCATGGAAGCGCAGATGATGGCGCGCGCCTGCGGCAAGACCAACATCCACAGCCTCGAGCCGGAAGACCTGGCCGCGCTGACCATGGAAGCTTCCGCGATCGCGCAGGTTCCGCTCGCCGGCACCGACTTCACGGTCGGCGTCGACGACTATCACCATATCTAGAGGAGAGGGCGCGGCGATGGCCGGAACCGGATACAAGGGCTCCCGGATCGACGATGTCGACCATTTCCTGAAAGGCGGCGGCCTCGATTCGGAGCGCGAGCAGACCATCGGGCAGCACATCGGCTATCGCTACGATGTCAACCTGCTGCCGGACTACGAACGGCTGACGCCGTTCCTGAAGGACTATCTCGAATTCATGGGCTGGGACGACCTGAACTGGCTCGAAGACGTCCATATGGGCTATGACGACGGCCAGGCCGCGGTGTTCGACAGGAATATCAACGGCTGGGTCGCGATCCCCGAGGACATGGACTTGCCGGACAACCAGCAGGACCGGGACATGATCGCCCGGGAAATGCTGATCAAGTTCCAGATGTCGCCCGACCATCCGCTGGTGGACCTGTACAAGGCCTACCGGAAGTTCTGACGCTTCCGCCGTTCCTCCGACCGCCGCCCGGCGCCGGCCGGCCTGTCCGGACGACCGGCCGGCGGCGGTTTCCCTTCAGTGTGCCCCCGATCCCCCGATCCCCTGCTCCAAAGAGTCCCGCCATGGCCGTAAAATCCGACATCGAGATCGCCCGCGAAGCCTCCCTGCAGCCGATAACCGCGATCGGCGAAAAGCTCGATATCCCGGCGGAAAGCCTGCTGCAATACGGGCCGCACAAGGCGAAGCTGTCCTACGACTTCATCCGCTCGCTCAAGGACCGGACGGACGGCAAGCTGATCCTGGTCACCGCGATCACGCCGACCCCGGCGGGCGAGGGCAAGACGACGACAACGGTCGGCCTCGGCGACGGCCTGAACCGGATCGGCAAGCGCGCCACCGTCTGCCTGCGCGAGCCTTCGCTCGGCCCCTGCTTCGGCATGAAAGGCGGCGCGGCCGGCGGCGGCTATGCCCAGGTCGTGCCGATGGAGGACATCAACCTCCACTTCACCGGCGATTTCCACGCCATCGGCATCGCCCACAACCTGCTGGCGGCGATGGTCGACAACCACATCTACTGGGGCAACAAGGCCGGGCTCGACACCCGCCGCATCGCCTTCCGGCGCGTCGTGGACATGAACGACCGGGCGCTGCGCCAGATCACCTCGTCGCTCGGCGGCGTCGCCAACGGCTTCGCCCGCGAGGACGGCTTCGACATCACCGTGGCGTCGGAGATCATGGCGATCTTCTGCCTGGCGACCGACCTGGACGACCTGGCCGAGCGGATCGGCAACATCGTCGTCGGCTACACGCGCAGCCGCGAGCCGGTCCGCGCGGCGGACATCAAGGCGGCGCCGGCGATGGCGGTGCTGCTCAAGGACGCGCTGATGCCGAACATCGTCCAGACGCTGGAGAACAATCCGGCCTTCATTCACGGCGGGCCGTTCGCCAACATCGCCCACGGCTGCAACTCGGTGACGGCAACCACGACCGCGCTCAAGCTGGCCGACTATGTCGTGACCGAAGCCGGCTTCGGCGCCGATCTGGGCGCGGAGAAATTCTTCAACATCAAGTGCCGCAAGGCCGGGCTGGCGCCGGACGCCGTGGTTCTGGTCGCCACCGTGCGGGCCTTGAAGATGCACGGCGGCGTGGCGCGGGACGACCTCGGCGCGGAGAATGTCGCCGCCGTGCGCGCCGGCTGCTCGAACCTCGCGCGGCATATCGAGAATATCAAGAAATTCGGCGTCCAGCCGGTCGTCGCCGTCAACCGGTTCGTCGCCGATACCGAGGCCGAGCTGGATGCCGTGCGCGAGACGGCGGGCGGACTCGGGGCCGAGGCCATCGTCGCCTCGCACTGGGCGGACGGCGGCGCCGGCACAGAGGACCTGGCGCGGGCCGTCGTCGACATCTGCGACAGCGGGGCGTCGGAGTTCCGCCCGCTCTACGGCGACGACGTTTCCCTGTTCGGCAAGATCGAGACGGTGGCGAAGGAAATCTACCGCGCCGCCGAGGTCACGGCGGACGCCCGGGTGCGCAACCAGCTCAAGGACTGGGAGGCCGGCGGCTACGGCGATTTCCCGGTGTGCATGGCCAAGACGCAATACAGCTTCTCGACCGACCCGGCGCTCAAGGGCGCGCCGGAGGGCCACGCGGTCAACGTCCGCGAGGTGCGCCTGTCGGCCGGCGCCGGCTTCATCGTGGCGATCGCCGGCGACATCATGACGATGCCCGGCCTGCCGCGGGTGCCGGCCGCCGAAGCGATCCATCTGGACGGAAACGGCCAGGTGCAGGGGCTGTTCTAGAACGCCCCTTTGCGCCCCCTCCGCCTCCCTGTGCGCCGGGTCTCCTGCGCGCTCAGGCCCGGCTGCGGGCGGCCCCGGACTTGGCCTGGAGGGCTGCGCCCTCGAAGGCCGTTTCCATGCCCCGGCTCATCCTGCTGGAGCCGGTGAGCACGGTGCCGCCGTCGACCGGGATGTTACCGCCGGTGATGTAGGCCGCCATCGGCGAGGCGAGGAACAGCGCCGCATCGCCGACCTCGGATTTCTGGCCGAAGCGCTTCATCGGCGTCATCTCGGCGGCCGCCTTTTTGGCTTCGTCGGTCGGCGCGAGGCGCTCCATGCCCTCGGTGCCCTCGATCGGGCCGGGGATGATGGTGTTGACCCGCACCCCCATCGGCGCCCATTCCAGGGCGAGGCCGCGGCACAGCATGTCGAGCCCCGCCTTGGCGGCGCAGACATGGGTCTGGAAGGTATAGGCGTGGATCGCCTGGGGCGCCGAGATGGCGATGCAGGACGCGCCGGGCCTGACCAGACGATCGAAGCCGGCGCGGAACACGTTGTAGCTGCCGTTGAGATCGATATCGACCACGGTCTTGAAGCCGTTGGCCGACATGCCGAGCGCCGGGGCGACGAAGTTGCCGGCCTGTCCCGCGATCAGCGTGTGGATCGGGCCGTGCCGGGCGGCAGCCTCTTTCAGCGCACCGTCGATCTGGGCGTAGTCGCGGACGTCGGCGCTCGTGCCGAACACGTCGCCGCCATGCGCTTTCAGTTCGCCCACCGCGCCCTCGACCCGCTCCGCCGACCGGCTGCAGATCGACAGCTTCGCGCCGAATTCGGCGAAGCGGTGGGCGATGCCCAGATTGATGCCGCTGGAGCCGCCGGCGATGAAGACATGGGTATCGCGGAAATCGGCGTCGGAAAGCAGGACGGTCATGGCGAGGGACCTTTCGGGGCGCGGGTTCGGGATTGCGAGGCAGCCAGCTTAGCGCCGTCCGGCAACGGGGACAGTGCGGTCCTGTGCCCCCTGCCCCTGGATTGTCCGGCGAAAGTCCGCGCCCATCCGCAACGCGATACCTCCTCCTCTGAAGAGGATTTCTCTGCGAAAGGGAGAGACCGCGCCGGGCGCGCCGCTTGCCCCGCCCGTCATTTCGACCGGCGCACCCCTCGCCGTCATTTAGACGGAAGCGGACCCCCTAGCGCTGATAGACATATCCGAGCCCACGCGACAAGAGGCAAGGGGGGATGGGGTATTGTGGGTGTAAAAAAA
>VXNK01000115.1:0-415 GCA_009840595.1 Rhodospirillaceae bacterium
TGTCTCGTGGGCGCGGTGAGTTGTATACTAGACAGCTCCACCGGAGCCCGGCTTCCTCGACCGGCTGTTCGGCAGAAAGCCGCCGGAGTCGAAGCCGCCGGAGCCTGAGTTGCCGGAACCGCCGCCGACAGAAGAGGATATCGAGGAAATGCGGAACATATTGCGCGCGGCCGGCCGCTGGTACATTTTCTGGGGCGAACGCGGCCATCCGATCAACGCCTGGTGGTAGATCGGGCGGCGCGCATACCGGATTGAATTATGCCATGACGACTGCGGACGCTATCGAGCAACAGATGCTCGCCCTCGGCGAGCGGGCGCGGGCCGCCGGCGCCGCCGGCGCCACCGCCCCGCCCCCGGCGCCGACCCCCGCCCCTCGCGCGGCGAGCGCGGCCACGCCGCGGGCACGAGAATAAAA
>VXNK01000115.1:425-38263 GCA_009840595.1 Rhodospirillaceae bacterium
AATTATCCCCCGACCCCTGCGGCCGCAACCCCCCAACAGCTCCCCGCCCTCGCCGCGCGGGCGCGGGCCGCGGCGTCGGTCATGACCGGCGCGGCCGAGGCGGCGAAGAACGCGGCGCTGGCGGCGGCGGCGGCGGCCCTGCGGGCGCGGGAAGGCGAACTGCTGGACGCAAACGCACGCGACCTCGAAGATACGGCGGGCCGGGACGTCAACGGCGCCTTCATCGACCGGCTGACCCTGAACCCGGAACGCGTCGAGGCGATGGCGCAGGGGCTGGAGGCGGTCGCCGCCCTGCCCGACCCGGTCGGCAGCGTCGCCGCCGAGTGGGACCGGCCCAACGGCCTGCGCATTTCCCGGGTGCGCACGCCGCTCGGCGTGATCGGCATCATCTACGAATCCCGGCCCAACGTCACCGCCGACGCTGGCGCGCTGTGCCTGAAATCCGGCAACGCCGCCATCCTGCGCGGCGGCCGGGAGAGCTTCCACACCTCGCGCCCGATCGTCGACTGCCTGCGCCACGGCCTGCGCGCCGCCGGCCTGCCGGAAGACGCGGTGCAGATCGTCCCGACGACCGACCGGGCGGCGGTCGGCGCCATGCTGCGCATGAACCGGCATATCGACATCATCGTGCCGCGCGGCGGCAAGGGCCTGATCGCCCGGGTCCAGGAGGAGAGCCGCGTCCCGGTGATCGCCCATCTGGACGGCAACTGCCATGTCTATGTCGACGCCGCGGCGGACCTGGATATGGCGCGGCAGGTCACGCTGAACGCCAAGACCCGCCGGCCCGGCATCTGCGGCGCGGCGGAGACCCTGCTGGTCGACCGCCAGGCGCACAACAGCCATCTGGCGCCCATCGTGGGCGACCTGCTGGAGGCCGGCGTGGAAATCCGCGGCGACAGCGCGACCCAGGCGATCGACCGGCGGATCGCGGCGGCGACCGAAGAAGACTGGGACACCGAATATCTCGACTGGATCATGGCGGTGAAGCTGGTCGACGGCGTCGACGGCGCGATCGACCATATCGAACGCCACGGCAGCAGCCACACGGATTCGATCATCACCGAGGACGAAGCGGTCGCCGAGAAATTCCTCGGCGCGGTGGACAGCGCCATCGTGCTGTGGAACGCCTCGACCCAGTTCGCCGACGGCGGCGAGTTCGGCATGGGCGCGGAGATCGGCATCTCGACCGGCAAGCTGCACGCCCGCGGCCCGGTCGGCCTGGAGCAGCTCACCAGCTTCAAATACGTCGTGCGCGGCGACGGGCAGGTCCGGCCCTGACTCTCTGGACGCCGTCCGCTCCCAGCACCTTCGCCCGCAGGACCGTCGGCCTGTTCGGCGGGTCGTTCAATCCGGCCCATGACGGCCACCGGCACATTGCGCTGGCGGCGCTGGCCGGCCTCGGGCTGGACGAAATCTGGTGGCTGGTCTCGCCGCAGAACCCGCTGAAGGCCGACGACGGGATGCTGCCGCTGGCCGACCGGCTGGCGTCGGCGGCCCGCATGGCCCGGCACCCGGCGATGCGCGCGACCGCTCTCGAGGCCGGCCTGGGCACCAGTTACACCGCCGATACGCTGGCAAGAATAAAGGCGCTGTATCCGCGCAACAGATTCGTTTGGATCATGGGCGCCGACAACCTGGTCCAGATACCCAGATGGAAAGATTGGTCATCGATCTTTAACGCCATTCCCGTTGCCGTGTTCGCCCGTCCGTCCTATTCTGCCCGTGCGTTATCCGGCGCGGCGGCGCAGCGGTTCGCCCGCCGCCGGGTGCCGGAGAACCGCGCGCGTCGCCTGGCGCGGTGCGCGCCGCCGGCCTGGACCTTCATTCATTGCCGGCTGCACGATGCGTCGGCGAGCGCGATCCGCGCCGGGACGGCGGCTTCCCCGGAAGCGGCGTTTCCGGCGGAAACGTGAACCGGCGTCCGGCGGCGCGACCTGCCGGGCGCGATCGAAACGGGAGGCCCGAAGATCCGCCACACATTGCGTGACTTACCCTCGGCCGACGCGCTGAAATCCGTTGCCGAGACCTCGCTCGACGATGACAAGGCCGAAGACATCGTCGTTATCGACCTGGCCGGACGGGCCGGGTTCGCAGATTACATGGTCATCGCCACCGGCCGCTCGGACCGCCATGTCCACGCGATGGCCGACCGCCTGATTCGAAAAATGATGCAAGCCGGGCTGCCGTCGGTCCCCGCCGAAGGGATCGAACGCAGCGACTGGGTGCTGATCGACGGCGGCGACGTGATCGTCCACCTCTTCAAGCCGGAAGTCCGCAGCTTCTACAATCTGGAAAAGCTGTGGAACGAGGAAGCCGGCGCGCGGGACGGGGCGCGGGCGCTGGAGATGGCCGGCTAGGGCGACCTCCGCCGCCATGGCACGGCTGATGGACGGACCGGGCGAACCGGACGCGCGACGGCAACCGGCCGGCGGAGCCCGGATGCGATGCGCATTTGCGTGATCGCCGTCGGCCGGCTGCGCGACGGCGCCCCGAAAGACCTTTTCGCAACCTATTCGAAGCGGCTGCCCTGGCCGCTAGCGGTGATCGAGATTGCCGAGCGCGGCAACGATCCGCCGGCCGTCCGGGTGCAGCGCGAGGGCGAAGCGTTGCGCCGCCGCCTGCCGGAAGGGCCGCTGGTCGTGCTGGACCGGTCGGGAACCGACCTGACCAGCGAGGCGCTCGCCGGGGCCCTGGCGCGCTATCGCGACAACGGGGCCGCAACGGTCGCCTTCGCCATCGGCGGCGCCGACGGCCACGCGCTGGAAACCCTGGCGGCGGCGGATCTCGTGCTGTCCTTCGGCAAGGCGACCTGGCCGCACCAGCTGGTCCGCGTCATGCTCGCCGAACAGCTCTACCGGGCCTCCACGATCCTCGCCGGGCACCCGTATCACCGGGGATAGGGCAAGCGGTGTGCGGCGGAGAATGCAAGGCGCCGGCCAACCCGGATTTTCGGGACTCCGGGATTATCGGAGCGCAGGATCGGCAGCGGCGAATTCAGGCCGGCGCCGGTGCAGGATTTTCCGGTTGTCCCCGGCACCCTAATGTTACATTATAACATTTGTGAATTCCTCTTCGCGGGAGTCGTGCCGATGACCGGCCTGAAATTCCGGAATGCCGCGCCTGTCGCCGGTGCGGCTTTCGCTGCGCTCGCCGTTGCCGCTTTCGCGGCCGGCGCCGCTGCCCCGGCGTATGCCGAGGCGCCGCGGGTCGTGGCCACGATCAAGCCGATCCATGCGCTGGCGGCGGCGGTCATGGACGGAGTCGGCACGCCGGCGCTGCTCACCCGCGGCACGACCTCGCCGCACGGCATAAACCTCAAGCCGTCCCAGGCGCGTATGCTGGCCCAGGCCAGGGTGGTGATCTGGATCGGGCCGGCGCTCGAACTGGCGATCGCGAAACCGGTCAGGAACCTGGCCGGCAAGGCGGTTTCGGTCGCGCTTCAGGACGCGCCGGGCGTCCGCCTCCTCAAGCTGCGCGAGGGCGGCCTCTGGGAAGAGCACGATCACGGCGACCATGACGATCATGGCGACCACGGGCACGGCCACAAGGACGACGACCATAAGGGCCATGACGATCATGGCCACAAGGACGACAACCATAAAGGTCATGACGACCATGACGGGGAACGGGCCGACGTCGACGCGCATATCTGGCTGGACCCGCAGAACGCCATCGCCATGACCCGGGCGATCGCCGAAGCGCTGGCCCGCGCCGACGCGCCGAACGCCGCCACCTACCGGGCCAACGCCGCCGCGTCGATCAGCCGGCTCAAGGCGCTCGACGCCGAGATCGCGAAGGCGCTCCGGCCCGTCCGGGGCAAGCGCTACATCGTGTTCCACGACGCCTATCAGTATTTCGAGAAACGCTACCGCCTGACGCCGGCCGGCTCGGTCACCGTCGATCCGCACCGGGCACCGTCGCCGCGCCGCCTGTACGACATCCGCACCCGGATTCTCGAGCGCAGGGTGTCCTGTGTGTTCCGCGAGCCGCAGTTCGAGCCGAAGATCGTCAACGTGCTGGTGCGGGGCACCTCCGCGAAGGTCGGTACGCTGGATCCGGTCGGCGCCGGCCTGCCCGCCGGCAAGAACGCCTACGCAACGCTGCTGCGCCGCCTCGCCGCCGGCTTGCGCGCCTGTCTCGCGGGGTAAATGCGCCGGCGCCGCCGCCAATGCCCCAAGCCTTATCCAGATACGATATATTATAAAATAATATATCGTTGAATTACATCGACGGAGATTATCGCATGCGAAATCGGACGGGAAATGACCGGGCCCGACCCGGCGTCCTCGCGACACTGACGGGCGCCCTGCTGGCATCGGCGGTTGTGGCGGCGCTCGCTACCGAAGCGGTCGCACAGACCAACGCGCAACGCCTCAAGCTTCTGGAGCAGACGGTGAAGGAGCTGCTGGCGCGCGACGAGGCGCGCGAGCGCAAGATGAAGGCGATGGAGGCCGAACTGAAGCGGCTGCGCCGGGGGCGCGGCCTGGCCACCGTGGCGCCCAAGAGCAAGAAGGCCCCCGACAGTCATGACGACCACGGTCATGCCCACGCCAAGAAACCGGCAGCCGGGAAGGAAGAGAAGGCGGACGACCACGCCGGACACGACCACGGCCACAAAGCCGACGACCATGCCGACGAACACGCGGCTGAGGTCTGGTCCGCCCGGGTCGGCGACGGCGTGCTGCGCCTGAAGCGCCTCGGCATGGATGTGGATGTCGCCATGGGCGCCAGCACCGCCAAGGGCGAGGAAATGGAAGCCCTGTTCGGCGGCCATCACGATCCCAAGCGGACCGGCTTCACGCTGCAATCCGCCGAACTTTCGATCGCCGGCTCGTTCGATCCCTATTTCGACGCCTTTTTCGGCGCCGCCCTGACCCTCGACGCAGAGGGCGAAAGCGGCCTGGAGATCGAGGAAGCCTGGGTCCGTTCGAAATGGCTGCGCGGCGGCCTGCGCCTGAAGGTCGGGCAGTTCTACGCCCCCTTCGGCGTCGTCAACCGGTCCCATCTGCACGACTGGGCCTGGCAGACCCAGCCGATCGCCGCCACCCGGGGGTTCGGCGGCGACGGCGCCCGCGGTCTCGGCGTGGAGGCGGAGGCCCGGCTGTCCAACGCCGGCGCGTGGCGCAGCTCCCTGTTCGTCAGCATGCAGAACCGGCGCAGCATCCATGACCACGGCCATGGCGAGGAAGAGGAGGGGATCCCTGATCATTCGCACGAAAGCGATGGTACTGTGATCCCTGGGGAGGACGACCATGACCACGAGCACGAACACGAGGCCGGGACCGACGCCAACGGGCTGGAGGATTTCTCCTATACGGTCCGGATGGAAAACCGGTTAGCGGTCTCGCCGCAAACGACGCTTGCGTTCGGCGGTTCGGCGATGTTCGAGCCGAATCCGGACGGCAGCGACAGCCGGGCCACGATCTTCGGCGGCGACGTTGCGGTCAGTCATCGCCTGCCCTCGAAAGGCCGGATCGAGCTGCGCGCAGAATACATGCACCGGAATGCCAAGATGGCCGAACATCACGAAGATGACGACGAAGAGGAACATGAGGAACTGATTCGCGTCCAGAATTACGGCTTCTACGTTCAGGGCATGTACCACACGCCGGACGGCTGGGGCTTCGGCCTGCGCTACGAACGGGCCGGCGGCAGCGGCGGCGAGGCCGCAGAACGGGCGGAAGACCCGATGCGCGGCAACCGGACCCGGATTTCGCCGGTCCTGCTCTGGCAGTTTTCCGAACTCGGCAAGCTGAAGATGCAGTACAACTTCGACCGCGCCGACTTCCTGGACGAGAAACGCTTCGCGCATTCCGTGTTCCTGAGCGCGAGTTGGTCCTTCGGCCTCGGCGCCCCGGATCACGCCGGCCACGGCCACTGAGCCGGCCGGCTGCAGTTCGATCGTCTTGCAGGGCCGCCGGCGCCCGCTTAAGTTAAATCCGTCGAGACTGGCGGGCCCGGCGGAACTGCGACGGCCGATGCGCAAGCAGGGTGCAAAGATTCAATCGGAGGTGCTGGCGGCGCTGCGCCGTCAGGCGAAGCCGCTGTCCGCCTACGAAATCCTCGCCCGGCTCAACCGGAAGAACGGCAAGCTCGCGCCGCCGACGATCTACCGGGCGCTGGCCTCGCTGATCGAGCAGGGCCGGGTCCACCGGATCGAATCGATCAACGCCTTCGTCGCCTGCCAAAGCCTGGGGCACGCCCACACCTCGGTGCTGTCGATCTGCGACGATTGCGGCGCGGTCGAGGAGCATCACGACGACGCGCTGCTGCAAAACCTCTCGGCGCTCACCGAACGGTCCGGCTTCAACCCGTCGCACCACATCATCGAAGTCCACGGCCGCTGCACCGGCTGCGGCCCGGAAGCGGCCGAATAGCAGGCGCCGCATCCTTCGAGACGGGCGTTTCGAGACGGCGCTTCGCGCCTCCTCAACGCCCTCCTCAGGATGAAGGGTTTGTATATTTCCACATTTGCGGCTTCATCCTGAGGAGAGGTTGAGGAGCGATCCGAAGGATTGCGTCGCGAAACCTCGTCTCGAAGGACCGCTACCGCTGCCGTGCCGCACCGCTTACGTCCAGCGCCGCTTCGCGGACGGCTTCGTTGTAGGTCGGGTGGGCGTGGAAGCAGCGGGCGAGGTCTTCGGCGCAGCCGCCGAACTCCATGACGTTGACGACCTCGTGGATCGTGTTGCCGGCCTCCGGGCCGACGATATGGGCGCCGAGGATGCGGTCGGTTCCGGCGTCGGCGAGGATCTTAACCATGCCGTCGGTCTCGCCGGTGCAGATCGCCCGGCTGTTGGCGCCGAACGGGAATTTACCGGCCCGGTAAGCGATCCCCGCCTCCTTGAGTTGCTCCTCCGTCCTGCCGACCGACGCGACCTCGGGCCAGGTGTAGACGATGCCGGGCACCGTTTCGTAATTGACGTGCCCGGCCTGACCCGCGAGCAGCTCGGCCAGCGCCACGCCCTCCTCCTCCGCCTTGTGGGCCAGCATCGGGCCGGGCACGACATCGCCGATGGCGTAGACGCCGTCCGCCGCGGTGCGGAACCGCCCGTCGACCGGGATGAAGCCGCGCGCGTCGGGCTCGATGCCGGCGGCCTCCAGGCCGAGCCCCTCGGTGAAGGGCCGGCGGCCGATCGCGACCAGGACGACGTCCGCCTTCAGGCTCTCGGCGTCGCCGCCTTTCGCCGGTTCTATAGCGAGCGTGACGCCGCCGCGCCCCTTCTTCGCGCCGGTCACCTTGCGGCCGAGGCGGAACTCCAGCCCCTGTTTCTTGAGAATCCGCTGGACCTGCTTGGCGATCTCGCCGTCCATGCCGGGCAGGATGCGGTCGAGGAATTCGACCACCGTGACCTGCGCGCCGAGCCGGGCCCAGACCGAGCCCATCTCCAGCCCGATATAGCCGGCGCCGATCACCGCCAGCGTCTTCGGCACCGTGCCGAGCGCCAACGCGCCGGTCGAGGAGACGATGCGCTTTTCGTCGATCTCGACGCCGGGCAACGGCATGACGTCCGAGCCGGTGGCGATGACGATGTGTTTCGCCGCGTAGCGCGCGCCGGCGACCTCGACCGCGCCGGGTCCGGCGAGCCGGCCGCGGCCCTTCAGATGGTCGATCCCGTTCTTCTTGAACAGGTAGGCGACGCCCTTCGTCAGCTTGTCGACCACGCCGTCCTTGCGCGCCATCATGGCCCCGAGGTTCAGCGTCGCCGTCGCCTCGATGCCGTGTGCCGCCAGGCCGTGCTGCGCCTCGGCGAACTTCTCCGAGCTCTGGAGCAGCGCCTTGGACGGGATGCAGCCGACATTGAGGCAGGTGCCGCCCAGGGTCCCGCGCTGCTCGGCGACCGCCACGCGCATGCCGAGCTGGGCGCAGCGGATGGCGCAGACATAGCCGCCGGGCCCGGCGCCGATGACGATGACGTCGTAGCTGGTGTTCTCGGTCATGGGCTTCATCCGGAAGTGTGGGGCGCGGATCGGGCGGCCGCCGCGGCGGCGCGGTCGTGGCGCAGATAAAGATACAAGGGCAGCGCCAAAGACAAGCCGACACAAAGGCCGGCGGGCAGGACGAGCCACCACGCGGCCACGCCGAGCTGCCGGGCGTCGCGCAACGACCAGAGCCAGAAGACCGCGATCGAGATCAGCACGTCGGCGCTGAAGCCCGCCGCCGCGCCGTTGACGAACAGGCCGGCGACAAAGGCGGCGGGATCGGGTCCGTTGGCGGCGAAGAAACCGCCGAAGAACAGCCAGGGTATAGCGGTGCCCAGCGCGGCGGCGAACAGATAGAAGATCTTGAGGGTCATCAGCGCCAGCCTCCCGCGGAGCCCGCCACCCGGCGGGCCATCCCGACAGGCGCCCCCGATGCCCCATCCGCCGCTTCGCGGCAAGGGAGCTTCGTAGCATCGGGACCGCGTCCACCGCTGGCGCGCGCCGCCTGCGCCCCCTATGTTAGTCCGGCGACAAACCGGCAACCGGCGGAGAGCCCATGGACGCAGTCTTCCAGAGCATTCTGAGCGGGGCGCCCTTCCTGCTGCTCCATGCCGGCGTCACCATCGCCATGCTGGTCGTCGGCGTCACCCTCTACATGTGGATGACGCCCTACGAGGACATCGCCCAGATCCGCGCCGGCAACGGCGCCGCCGGCATCGCGCTGGGCGGCGCGATCCTCGGCATGGCGATCCCGCTGGCGATCACCCTGCGCGGCAGCGTCAACCTGTGGGACATCGTGCTCTGGGGCATCCTGATCGTGATCCTCCAGATGGCGGTGTTCAAGGTCGTCGACCTGATCCTCAAGGACCTGCCGAAGCGGATCGAGAACGGCGAGACCGGCGCGGCGGTCCTGCTGTCCAGCGCCAAGATTTCGGTCGGCGCGATCAACGCGGCCGCCATCGCGGTCTAGAGGCGCTCCCGGTCCGCCCCCCGGTTCGTCATGCGGCGCACCCCCTTCATCGCCATCCTGATCGTCGTGATCGCCGGCCTGGCCGACCTGCTCCTGCCGGAGGACGGCCGGCGGCCGGGCGACGAAAACCGGATGCGCCGGCCCGATCCGGGACAGTTCGTGCGCCGCGGCGACGCGGACAGGCGCGAGGCCTGGAAGCCGCCGGCGGACGCTCCCGACCGGGGCGGCAGCGGTGGCCTGCAAGCGCCCTCGGCCAGCGATCCGGCGTTCAGCGTCGCCATCCCGACGGACAAGAGCAACTCCATCGGCACCGCCTTCTCCCTCGACCGGCGCGGCGTGTGGATGACGGCGCGCCACGTCGTCGACGGCTGCGCCCGGGTGCTCATCGTTACCGGCCCGCGCCGCGGCGTGCGGGTCCGGCAGACCTACATCCATCCGAAGGCCGACCTCGCGGTGCTCCAGACCCGGGGCGGCGCGCCGGCGGTGCCGTTCACCCGGCAGACGCTGCGGCGCGGCCAGACCGGTTACCATTTCGGCTATCCCAGGGGCGAGCCGGCGGCGATCCAGTCCACGCTGATCGGCCGGCGGCGCATGCGCTCGGTCGGGCGCTACAACGTGACCGAGCCGGTGGTCGCCTGGGCCGACCGGGTGCGCGTGCCCGACAGCTACGGCGGCCTGGGCGGGATCAGCGGCGGCCCGGCGATGGACGGCCGCGGCGAGATCATCGGCGTCACCGTCGCCGGTTCGAAACGGCGCGGCCGGATTTTCACGACGGCGCTCACCTCGATCGCCGCGGCGATCGAGCGTTCGGGCGCACCGGCGGAGCGCGGCGGCGGGCGGCGCGGCGCCATCGACGGCCGCAACTTCGCTGAGGTCGGCGCCGGGCTGCGCAAGCGGCTGACCGTGGCGCTGGTCTATTGCGCGGCCTGAGGCGGCGGCCGTGACGGTCGCAGAGACAGCGCCCCCCGAACGCTCGGTCGAACGCCCCCTCGAACGCCCGGTCGTCGGCGTCGGCGTCGTCGTCTGGAAAGACGGCAAGGTGCTGCTGATCCGGCGCGGCAAGTCGCCGATGCGCGGGCGCTGGAGCCTGCCCGGCGGCCGGCAGGAGCTCGGCGAGACCGTGCGCGAGGCGGCGGTGCGCGAGGTCCGGGAGGAGACCGGCCTGGAGATCCGCCTCGGCGAACTGCTGGACGTGGTCGACACCATGCGGCGGGACGACTCCGGCGCGGTCACGCTGCAATACACCCTGGTCGATTTCGACGCCGACTGGACCGCCGGGGAGCCGGTAGCGGCCAGCGACGCCGAACGCGCCGAATGGGCCGACCCGGACGACCTGGCGCCCTACAACCTGTGGAGCGAAACCCTGCGCATCATCGCCCTCTCGCGGGAGTGGCGGGCGTAGCCGGTGGCGGGTTTCGAGGGAGAACACTGGACAGCCGCATAAGGTTTCCCCATATGGACAACTAAGAACATATAAGAAACATCGAAGCCCGCCGCCAGCCGGACAGGACGGCACCCGGCATATCCCGGCGAAACCTGACGGAACATGACGAATCATGACATTTCCTGACACATGGCGGACTTACCCCACTCCCCTTTGCCACCCCGGACGGAGCCCAGCGGAGATCCGGGAGCCTGCCCTGAGCGAAGCCGAAGGGTCCAGGAGCCACAGGCTAAGACCGTTCGGGTCGCTCCCTTCGACAAGCTCAGGGCAAGCTCTGGGTCCCGGAGCAAGTCCGGGACGGCAAGGATGATTGAGAGGCAGGATCATGACGAAACCTGACATTTCATGACGCACCCCAAGACCGTCATTTCGACCGGAGCCCCGGATTTAATCCGGGGCGGAGCGGAGAAATCCGTTCGGCGTTCCATCGACGCCACAAGCTCCGGCGTTCGGCCGGCCTCCGTCGCCGGCCGGATTTCTCCGCTCGCTTCGCTTCGGTCGAAATGACAGGAAGGGGTTGCGCTCCGCCCGGAATGACGGGAGGGGGCGGACGCCCGAAAACCACTTGACGTTGCATAAAGGAACATTATATGAACATAAATCCTGCCGCACCGGCCCGCCGGGCGTCCGTTCCGCCCGGCCGCGGCGCTCCCGCCCGGCAAAAAAACACGGTAGATGGACCGGTCTGTCTATTCCGGTAATGCCTTGAAAAACAAGGAAACACAATTTGAACGAAAGGTCAAAAAAACAGGAATAAAGTCCGTTTCAGTCGACCCGGCCCCGCGCTACAGGTCGATCGAATCGAGATGGCGGGCGATCATCATCTTCTGGACTTCGGAGGTGCCCTCGTAGATCTGGTAGACCCGCACGTCGCGGTAGATTTTCTCGACCGGGAAATCGTTGAGGAAACCGGCGCCGCCGTGGATCTGGATGGCCTCGGAGGCGACGCGCTCGGCCATCTCGGAGGCGAAGAGCTTGGCCATCGAGGCCTCGGCGGCGCACTCCCGCCCGGCGTCCCTGAGTGCGGCGGCGTGGAGGTAGAGCTGGCGCGCCGCCTCGATCTGCGTCGCCATGTCCGCCAGCTTGAAGGCGATGGCCTGATGTTCGGCGATCGGCCGGCCGAACGCCTCGCGCTCCTTGGCATAGTTGCGGGCCGCCTTCAGCGCCGCGCGGGCGCCGCCGACCGCTTGGGCCGCCACGCCGATCCGGCCGGCGGACAGGTTGGCGAGCGCGATGCCGAGGCCGCGGCCTTCCGCGCCCAGCAGGTCAGCGTCCGGCACGGCCATGTCCTCGAACACCACCTGCGCCGTATCGTTGGTGCGGTGGCCCAGCTTGCGCTCCTTCGCGATGACGCGGTAGCCGGGATTGTCCGTCGGCGTGACGAAGGCGGAGATACCGCGCTTGCCGGCCGCCGGATCGGTGACGGCGACGATCATCGCCAGTTCCGCCGTCGCGCCGCCGGTGACGAAGGCCTTGTGGCCGTTGAGCCGCCAGCCGCCGTCGACCTTCTCGGCCCGGCTTCGGATCGCCGCGGCGTCGGATCCGGTGTGGGGCTCGGTCAGGTGAATGCAGCCGATCCATGCGCCGGAGGTGAGTTTCGTCAGGTATTCGGCCTTCTGGCGTTCGGTGCCGTGTTCCTGGATTGCGGCGGCGACCGGCGAATTGTTCGCCGCCATCATGTTGGAGATGCCGCCGTCGGCCGCCGAGATTTCCTCCAGCGCGAGCGCGTAGGAGACGAAGTCGGCCCCGGCGCCTCCCCAGGCCGGATCGACGGTCACCCCCATCAGGCCGACGTCGGCCATCTCGCGCAGCACGGACCGCGGTGCGCCCTCCTGCCGGTCCCAGTCCGCCGCAAAGGGCGCAATCGCACGCGCCGCGAAGGCACGGGCCGTCTCCCGGATCTGCCGTTGGGTCTCGCTGAGCTGCATGGCGCCGCCGCCGTACTAACCGCCCAAACCGAACAGCCGGAGCGCGTTCGTCCGGCCGATCTTCAGCCGGTCGGCCTCGGCAATGTCGACGCTGTCCATCCAGGCCGCGGAATAATCGACATTCTCGAACGGCCAGTCGGTCGAGAACAGGATCCGGTCCACGCCGATGACCTGCATCGAGCAGCGCAGCGCTTCGGTGCAATAATTGCCCGACACGGTGATGTGGAAATTCTCCCGGAAATATTCCGTGAAGCTCTTCCGCGCCGGCTGCGGGCCGCTGCTCCCCGGTCTCTTCGTCCAGGCGTTCTTGTTGTCGACCCGCCAGATGTTGAAGGGCAGGCCCTCGCCCATATGGCCGACGATAATCTGCAAGCCGGGAAAGTCGTCGAACAGGCCCGAGCCCATCAGCCGGAGCGCGTGGACGGCGGTTTCCTGGCCGAACGCCCAGCCCGGCCCCATCAGCCAGGGATGGCCGTCATAGATGCGGGCATCCTGCGGCAGCGGGTTGCGCGGATGGAGGTAGAAGGGCACGCCGAGTTCGGCGCAAACCGCCCAGAACGGCCGGTATTGCGGCAGGTCGTAATAGAGCAGAGCATCGCTGCTTTCGATCTGCGAAAATCCGTTGGCCAGCGCGCCGACGAAGCCGAGTTCCCGGATGCAGCGCGTCAGTTCCGCCGCCGCGAGTTCCGGGTCTTGCAGCGGCAGGGCCGCAAGCCCGCGGAAGCGGTCGGGCCGGCGGGCGACCTTTTCCGCCAGATCGTCGTTGGCCCGGCGCGCCACCTCGGCCGCCCGCGCCACGTCGGGGATCGCCTGAACCGCCGGCGCGTTGAGCGACAGGATCATCGTCTCCATGCCGTGGGCGTCCATCTCGCGCAGGCGTCGGTCGTCCGGATCGATCAGCCGGCTCGACAGTTCCTCCCAGTCCTCCGGCGGCAGGAAGCCCGCCGAATCCTGGAGCGTGTCCGCAATGGCGAAATGCTCCTCCAGGCCGATCTTGCCGTCCATCTCTCCCTCCGGCGCTCCGCTGACCGCCGCATCGTAAGGGCAGCCGGTCGGCATTCCATGCTTTTCTTTGCATCGACTCTTTGCCCCGGCGCAGCAGATCGCCGTTCGACGGCCCGGCCCATCTGGGATAAACGGATCGGCGAAGCCGCCGCACGGATCGCCGTCCTGCGCGCGGCCGGCACCCGGAGGGAGGGATCGATGCAAGGCAAGATCGCGTTCGAGGAGCATATGGCGATCGAGGAGACGCTCGGCGGCTCCCGGCATTTCGCCGGGGAATCCGGGCGCTGGGACGAATTCACCCGGGAACTGCTGGATATCGGCGAGCGGCGCATCGAGGCCATGGAGCGCTGCGGCATCGAGTTCGCGCTCCTGTCGCTCAACGCGCCGGCGGTCCAGGGCATCCTCGATACCGACGAAGCGATCGCGGTCGCCCGCAAGGCCAACGACAGGATCGCCGAGGCGGCGGCGAAATTTCCGCACCGCTATGCCGGCCTCGCCGCGCTGCCGATGCAGGACCCCGATGCGGCGTCCGCCGAACTGACCCGCTGCGTGCGCGAGCTCGGCTTCAAAGGCGCGATGGTCAACGGCTTCACCCAGAAGGACGAGCCGGACAGCGCGATCTATTACGACATTCCCGAATACCGGAGTTTCTGGGCCACCGTGTCGGAACTGGACGTCCCCTTCTATCTCCATCCCCGGATGCAGATTTCCTCCCAAGCGCGCAACTATGAAGGCCATGGCTGGCTGATGGCCGCGCCCTGGGGCTTCGCCGTCGAGACCTCGATCCACGCCCTGCGGCTGTGCGGCTCCGGCCTGTTCGACGACTATCCGAACCTGCGGATCGCCGTCGGCCATCTCGGCGAGAACATCCCCTTCGCCCTGTGGCGGCTCGATGCGCGGATGCGCTTCTCGCCCCGCGGCTATCGCGGCAAGCGGCCGCTCGGCGAGTATTTCGTCGAGCATTTCCACATCACGACCAGCGGCTTCTTCAACGACCCTGCCTTCAAGTGCACCATCGAGACGATGGGAACCGACCGCATGTATTTCTCCGCCGACTATCCCTTCGAACGCATGGAAGACGCGGCGCGATGGTACGATGCGACACCGACCATAGCCGACAGCGACCGCCTCAAGATCGGCCGGACCAACGCGATCCACCTGTTCGACCTGGACCTTGAATAGTCGGACGATCCCGGAAGTATTGCCCATGACCGAGCCATCCGATCCAGCGAAGCCCGCCCGGCTCGACCTGCCCTTCGTCGGCGTCCCGACCTTCATGAAGAAGCCGCACCGGCCGGACTGGGACGCCGTCGACGCCGATGTCGCCGTCATGGGCGCGCCGTTCGATCTCGGCACCCAGGTCCGCCCCGGCGCGCGCTTCGGGCCGAAGGGCTTCCGGGACGCCTCGCAGCTGTTCGCCACCGGCCGCGGCGCCTACGATCCGGAGGACGACATCGTCCACCTTGCCGGCGACGACGCCCGCATCGTCGATATCGGCGACGCCGACATGGTCCATATCGACGCCCTGCGATGCCTCGGCAATATCGAGTACGGCGTGCGCAAAATCCTGGCCGCCGGCGCGCTGCCGGTCGTGCTCGGCGGCGACCATTCGGTGCATATCCCCTGCATCCGCGCCTTCGATAGCGAACCGCCGGTCCATATCGTCCATATCGACGCCCATCTCGACTATGTCGACGAGCGTTTCGGCGTGCGCCACGGCCAGGGCAATCCGCTGCGCCGGGCCGCCGAATGCGATCACGTCACCGGCATCACCCATCTGGGCATCCGCAACCTCGGCTCCAGCGCACAGTCCGACTTTGCCGATGCGCGCGCCGCCAAGTCCGACATCTTGTCGGTCCGGGATTTCCGCGAGCTCGGCGTCGCCGGGGTCGTCGAGCGGATACCCGAGAACGCCCGGCTCTATTTCACCATCGACGTGGACGGCTTCGATCCGTCGCTGGTACCGGGCACGGGCACGCCCAGCCCGGGCGGCTTCCTGTATTACGAGACCTGCGATTTTCTGAAGGCGGCGGCGATGCGCGGGACGGTCGTCGGCATCGATTTCGTCGAACTGGCGCCGGAATACGATCCCGGCGGCGCCACAAGCCTGTTCTGCACCCAGATCCTGGTGAATTTCCTCGGCTACATCTTCCACGCCGCAAAGATCAAGGCCGGCGCGGTACCGGACGACGGCTGGCCGGTCCTGCGCGGCATCGGGCAGTAGAGGCCCGTGCCGCAGGCCGGCACCTCGAATGACCGCGCGGCTTGAAACGCCGGTCCTGATCGCCGGCGCGGGCCCGGTCGGCCTGGCGCTGGCGATGGACCTGGCTTGGCGCGGCATCGAAGCGACGGTCGTCGAGAAGCGCGCCCGGGCCGCACCGCCGCCGCCCAAATGCAACCATGTCTCGGCACGGACGATGGAGATATTCCGCCGTCTGGGTGTGGCGGGAAAGCTGCGCAACGCCGGCCTGCCCGCCGACTATCCCAACGATGTCTCCTACCGGACCTGCTTCACCGGGCCGGAGCTCGCGCGCATCCCGATCCCGTGCCGACGCGACCGCTATATCGCGACCGACGGGCCGGACACCGACTGGCCAACGCCGGAACCGCCGCACCGCATCAACCAGATCTTTCTCGAGCCGATCCTGTTCGACCATGCCGCCCAGATGCCGCGGCTGCATATCCTGTGCGAAACGGAGCTGGAAGCGGTCGATTACGGTGACGACGGCGCGCGGGCCCGGGCCAGGGACCTGAAAACCGGCGAACCCCTGATCGTCGACTGCCGCTACCTGGTCGGCTGCGACGGCGGCTCCTCCCTGGTGCGCAAGGCGATCGGCGCGCGCCTCCACGGCGACCCGGTCGTGCAGCGCGCCCAGTCGAGTTTCATCCGGGCGCCCGCCCTGATCGGCCTGCAGCGCGAGGAACGGGCCTGGGCGACCTTCTCCCTGAACCCGCGCCGGTCGGGCAACGTCTATGCCATAGACGGCCGGGAAACCTGGATCGTCCACAACTATCTGCGGCCCGGCGAGGAAGATTTCGCCGTCATCGACCGGGACTGGGCGATCCGCACCATCCTCGGCGTCGACGACAGCTTCGAATACGAGATCATTGCGAAGGAGGACTGGTTCGGCCGCCGCTTGGTGGCGGACCGGTTCCGCGACGGCCCGGTCTTCATCTGTGGCGACGCGGCCCACATCTGGGTGCCCTACGGCGGCTACGGCATGAATGCCGGCGTGGCGGACGCCGCCAATCTGGCCTGGCTGCTCGCCGCCTATCTCAACGGCTGGGCCGGACCGGCAATTCTCGACGCCTACGAGGCCGAGCGCCTGCCGATCACGCATCAGGTTTCGCATTTCGCCATGGACCATGCCCACGCGATGGCGAACCAGCGGGGCAGCGTGCCGGCCAATCTGGAAGAGGACAGCCCGGCCGGCGCCGCGGCGCGCGCCGAACTGGGGGCCCGGGCCTACGACCTCAACGTCCAGCAATATTGCTGCGCCGGGCTGAACTTCGGCTACTACTACGACCGCTCGCCGATCGTCGCCTACGACGGCGCGGCCCACCCGCCCTACAGCATGGCGGGCTACACGCCCTCGACCGTGCCGGGCTGCCGGGCGCCGCATTTCTGGCTCGGCGAGGGGCGCAGCTTCTACGACGCCCTCGGGCCGGAGTATACGCTTGTGCGCTTCGACAGGTCGGTGGAGGTGTCGACCATCCTTTCGGCAGCGCGCGACAAGCAGTTCCCGCTGGCGATGCTGGACGCCGAGGGAATTGCCTCCGTCCCGACACCCGACCGCCTGCTGATCGTCCGACCCGACCAGCACGTCGCCTGGCGCGGCGACGAACGGCCCGGCGACCCGGGCCGGCTGCTCGACAAGCTGGCGGGACGCGGCGGCTGAGGGCGACCGTCGCCGGCCGGGGACTCGACCGGCTTTCTCGGCGCGTCGTCAGGCGCTAGTCTCGCGCTCGCGGCCGGCCGATTCCGACGCGCCGGAGCCAGCGACAGGGGGAGGACAATGGCAGCCAGGGTATATCGCAATTACGACCAGGAGGCGCTCGACGCCGCCTACAACGCCCGCGCGACGGTCGATTTCGACGCCACGATCGCGATGTGGGAAGCCGAGGCCGCGGCAGCGCGCAAGGCGCTGGACATCGATCCGGACAAGTCCTTCGGAACGTCCGGCATGGAAGTGCTGGACGTCTTCCCCGCAGGCAGAAAAGGCGGCCCGATGCACCTGTTCATCCATGGCGGCTACTGGCGCGCGCTGACCAAGGAAGAGCACAGCTTCGTCGCCGCCGGACTGGTGCCGGCGGGCGCGACGGTCGCGGTCAATTCCTACGACCTGTGCCCCGAAGTCACGCTCGATACGATCATCGAGCAATGCCGGCAGGCCGTCGTCTGGTGCTGGACCCATGCGGCGGACTACGGCGCGGACCGGGACCGCTTCTTCGTCTCCGGCCATTCCGCCGGCGGCCATCTCACCGCCATGATGCTGGCGACCGACTGGACGCGCTACGGCCTGCCCGCCGACGCGATCAAGGGCGTCACGCCGATCAGCGGCCTGTACGACCTGGAGCCCCTGCGCCTCGCCTACATCAACGAATGGATACAACTGGAAGCGGCCGACGTCCCGCGGGTCAGCCCGGTGCACAACCCACCGCCTGTATCCGCGCCGGTGACGATCTCCTACGGCACGAAGGATCCGGTCGAATTCGGCCCCCAGGCGGACGCCTACCTGAAGTCCCTGGCGGATAACGGCATCGACGCGGACTTCTACGTCCAGGGCGGCGCCAACCATTTCGCCGCCGCCTTCTGCCTGCGCGACCCCGAAAGCCCGCTCGCCCGCCTGATCCAGGCGCAGATGGGGTTGTAAGGCGGCATATCCGCTGCTCCCGGCACTCCAAGCGTCGCCTGTCCTGCCTTGCTCCCCGGAGCCGACGAAGGCGAGGCGATGACAACGCTTTAGCGGCCGGCGGAACGGCCTGCCGGAGGAATACCGGATGTCACCCATGATCGTGCGCATTGGCGGAATCCTGGTATTCCTGTCGATAGCGGCCGGAATTGCCGCAATAGCGGTATATCTGGCGGCGACGACCGGATGGGAAGCTGAAACCGACCCAGTTGCCCGGGAACGCAGTTATCGGTCGGCGATAAAGACGAAAGGCTGGATTTACCGGCTGGGCTTCATACTCGTTCCGGCCGCTTTGGCCGCCGTTTTTTGGACGACCTGGGGCTTTTTCCGCGCTCTCGATCATAAAGCGACCAAGGCGCCGACCATCGCGATAGCGATCTTCGCGACGCTGGGCACGGCACTTTCTGCGATTTCATGGACATTTGGAAATACTGCCGTAGGAATCATGGCATTCTTGTTTTCCTTGCTGTTGCCGATACTTGGCGGCTACTTGTTCATTCCCCTTTTGATATGGTTCTCGATAGCGGTATTCCTTTTCGGGCGGGATGCGGATTCGTTGCTCTGGAAAGCGGTCGGGATCGTCTATCTCGCCAGCGCGATAACCGCCGGCACCCTCCTGGTGTGGCGCCATGCGGACTGGGGGCCCATCGCGGATCCGCTGATCGCCGTCGTCGGGGCGATAGCGGTCGGCGGCTGGGTCTGCCACGGCAGCGCGCTCATCCTCAGCGCCGGGCGGATGGCGCTGGCACGGTCCGCAGAGGCGGCGGTGAATCCGCTGGGCGGACCGAGCGAACCGGATTAGAATTATTCTAGGCCGGCGCGCCGGTAATTGCAGGGAGATGCCGGAATGCGGGTTGCAACGATTCTGCTGATTGGCCTGGCAGCTTTGGTCCCGGCGGCGATAGCCAGCGCACAGCCGGCATTGGCGCAGACCTATAGCTCCGCGGTCGCGGCCTACGAACGCGGCGACTACGCCGCGGCCTATCGGGGATATCGGCGTCTCGCCGAGCGGGGACATGCCCGAGCGCAGGTCAATCTCGGGAACATGTACCGCGAGGCAAAAGGCGTGCCGCTGAACGACGCCGAAGCCGTCCGGTGGTATCGCCGCGCCGCGGAGCAGGGAGATGCGATTGGGCAGGCCAATCTTGGGACCATGTACTGGTTGGGCCGGGGCGTCCCGCGGAACGACGCCGAAGCCGTCCGGTGGTTCCGCCGCGCCGCGGAGCAGGGAAGTGCGTTGGCTCAGGCCAAACTCGGAAACATGTACCTGTACGGCCGGGGCGTCCAGCGGGACGACGCCGAGGGCGTCCGGTGGTATCGCCGCGCTGCGGAGCAGCGATATGCCAAGGCTCAGTACACACTCGGGCTCTTGTACGCGAAGGGCCGGGGCGTCCCGCGGGACGATACAGAAGCCGTCCGGTGGACCCGCCGCGCCGCAGAGCGGGGACTTGCCGAGGCCCAACAGGATCTTGGGATCAGGTACGCGAATGGCCGGGGCGTCCCGCAGGACGCCGCCGAAGCCGTCCGGTGGATCCGCCGCGCCGCCCGGCAGGGATACGCCAAGGCGCAGTACAGTCTCGGGCTCATGTATGCGAGTGGCCGGGGTGTCCCGCGAGATAGCGGCGAAGCAGCCCGGTGGGTTATCCGCGCCGCCAAGGGGGGGAGTCCCAAAGCCCTGTTCTATCTCGGGTTTTATTCCGAAAAGAGGAAGAAGCCGAACTTGGTTCAGGCCTACGCATTTTACAGCCTCGCGGCATCGGCCCCGGACGCGAAAGTGCGCAGCAAGGCGGCGGCGGGTATGCGCCGCGTTGGGCAACGCATGACGCCGGGCGCAATGACCCGGGCACGGCGGCTGGCGCTGGCATGGCGGACCAAGAATCTGAAGGCCCGGTCAGCCGCCGCGCGGCCCCGGATGCAGCTGTCCCGGCCGGCGCCGCAGCGCCAGCCGGTGTCGAGCGCTCCCGGACGGGAGGAGGGCGAGGACGCCCCCGAGAGCTTTGGAGGCGACAGGTGACACAGCTTTGCATTCCCCCGCTCGTTCCGATAGAGCGGGTGGGCCGGAGTGGCCGGCAATTGCGGGGAGACGCCGGCAAGAGGATTGCAACGTATCGACTGCTTGGCCTCGTGGCCATGTTGCTGCTGGCGATTGCCGGCGCGCCGCCGACGTCTGCGCAGACATTGAGCGAAGCTGTTGCGGCCTACAAGCGCGGCGATTACGCCACGGCCAATCGATGGTTTCGGCGTCTTGCGGAGCAGGGTGTCGCGAGGGCTCAGGCCGCTCTCGGGCTCATGTACGAGAATGGCCGGGGCGTCCGGCGGAACGACGCCGAAGCAGTCCGGTGGTACCGCCGCGCTGCGGAGCAGGGATTCGCCGCGGCTCAGTCCGCTCTCGGTGTCATGTACGCGAAGGGCCGGGGCGTCCCGCAAAGCGACAAAGAAGCCGTCCGGTGGTTTCGCCGGGCCGCCGAGGGGGGAGACGCCCTGGCCCAGGGCATTCTCGGGAAATTTTACGAGAACGGCGTGGGCGTCCCGCGCGACCCGGTCCGGGCGTACAAATGGTATCGCCTCGCGGCATCCTCCACGAACGCGAAAGTACGCCGCGGGGCGGCGGCGAATTTGCGCCGCCTCGGGCAACGCCTAACGCCGGCGCAGATTGCCCGGGCGCAACGGCTGGCGCGGCAATGGCGGCCCCGGAAACCGACAGCCCGTACGACGCGGCCGCGGGCGCGGGCGGAGCGCCTCCCGGCCGGAACGAACGCATCGTTGGCCTTCCGCAATGCCGTCCGGGCCCATGCGCGCGGCAACCATGCCGCGGCCTATCGCGGCTTCCGCCGCCTCGCGGAACAGGGCTTTGCCGCCGCACAATTCAATCTGGGGTTAATGTACTCCAGCGGCAAAGGCGTGCCGCAGGACCATGCCGAAGCCGCGAAGTGGTATCGCCGGGCCTCAGACCAAGGCAATGCAGGCGCACAGAACATGCTCGGGTTCCTGTACGGCAGGGGCCTGGGGGTCCGGAAGAATAACGCCGCGGCGGCGCGGTGGTATCGCCGGGCCGCGGAACAGGGCCATGCAAGGGCCCAGTTCAATCTCGGCACCATGTACCGGCGCGGCCATGGCGTCGCGAAGAACCCTGTCAAAGCGGCGCGGTGGTATCGCCGTGCGGCGGAGCAGGGCGTCGTCCAGGCTCAGAACAATCTCGGGTTCATGTACGAAACCGGTTCAGGCGTGCCCCGGGACCGCGTTGCAGCGCTGAAGTGGTACACTATAGCCGCCGCGCGTTTCTCAGACTCGAATGACCGCAGCTTTGCCGCCCGGAACCGGGGCCGCGTCGCGGCGCGCCTGACGGCGGCGCAGCGAGCCCGGGCGCAGCGGCTGGCGCGGCAATGGCGGCCCCGGAAGGAAACGGCGCGACGGTCGAGGCCGGGCCACGGCGGGTCCGGCACGCGCGGCGGTATTGCCGAGACGCGCAGGCGGGTCGCGAATGTGCAGCGCCTCCTTGCCGAGCTCGGCTACGATCCCGGCCCGGCGGACGGCGTTATGGGTCCGCGGACGCGCGCCGCCATCCGGGCTTTTCAGACGACCGTCGGGCTGCCGGCGGACGGCCGGTTGTCGAACGGTCTGGCGGCCGCATTCGTTGTCGCGATCCGCGCCGTCCGGGCGACCAGGAAGGCGTCTGCCGGCGTCGGCCCGCAGCGCCGAGGGATGCGGAAGGCCTCGACCGGGTCCGGCTTCCGGGTCAGCCGGCAGGGCCTTATCCTGACCAATGCCCATGTCGTGCGCGGTTGCGCCGAGGTGCGTGTCGCCCCGGCGCCGAATGTCCCGTCGCGCCGGGTTGCGGTCTCCGCGCGCAACGATCCGGCCGATCTCGCCCTGCTCAGGGGGCAGGCGGGCAGGCCTTCGGCGGCATTCCGCCTGGGACGCGGCGTTCGCCCGGCCGCCCGCGTGCTCGTAGCCGGGTATCCGCTTCACGACCTGCTGTCCGCCGGTGTGAATGTCAGCACCGGCAACGTTGCCGCGCTGGCGGGACCGGGCGACGACCATCGCCTGATCCAGATTACCGCGCCGGTCCAGAAGGGAAACAGCGGCGGCCCGGTCCTCGATTCCGCCGGCAACGTCGTCGGCGTCGTCGTATCGAAGCTCAATGCACTCAAGGTGGCGCGCGCCACGGGGGACATCCCGCAAAACGTCAATTTCGCGGTCAGTGCCGGAACCGCGCGCGCCTTCCTCGACGCGGAAGGCGTCGCCTATTCGACGGCGCCCTCTGACAAGCCCCGGGCCCCGGAAGACGTGGCGGCGGCGGCGCGGAAATTCACCGTTCTCGTCGAGTGCTGGAAGTAGTGGCGTGGGCGCTGCCCCGCCGCCGGCGCCCGACGGCGCTGCGCCTTGAACCTGCGGGCCAGCAACGGTATCCATTGAAGCCGAAAGCGCCGCGCGGCTGCATCGCGCCGGCGCGTGAAGTTCGGGAGCGCAGGCCATGACAGTCCAGGAAAAGCCGCGCGAGGCGGCAAAGCAGGCGGCGGAAGCGGACGGCGAGCCCGGCTACGGCAACGCCCGCGTCATCACCGCAGACGAATATTTCCAGCGCGTGCGCCACGGCGCGGTGCGCGGCTGCAAGTGGGACGGCGACGAGATGCTCGGCCTGCTCGAAGAACTGGGCAAGGACCCGATCCGCCACGCCGAGCGCCGCTTCGTCGCCCTGGTCAACGAGGATCACGGCGACCTTGCCGGCGCCGCGCCCGGCATCTTCATCGGCATCCAGCTGATCCATCCGGGCGAACTGGTGCCCAACCACCGGCACAACTCGGTCGCCATCTACCACTATCTCCAGGGCCGCGGATGGACCACGGTGGAAGGCGTCCGGTATCCCTACAAGCGCGGCGACACCATCGTCTGCCCGGCCTGGGCCTATCACGAACACCATGCCGACCCGGAGCATGACGAGGACACGATCATGTATGTCGCGCAGGATATGCCGGAGATGGCGGCCAAGCGCACCCTGTTCTTCGAGGAGCCGCAGGGCCTGGAGAATGTCCGCCACATGGTCCAGGGCACGAGCAAGTCGTGGAGCGCCACCCGGGATCCGGACGCCGAGTAGAGTTTCCCGCCGCGCAAACCGGGCCTAGATTGCGCATCGACGGAATTTTGCAGAAACGCGGACCGCCAGCATGACCGACCCGGCCATCGAAACGCTGCACGAGGATTCCCGCCTCGGCGCTTTCCGCTACATGGCGCCGGCCGCGGAATCGTCGCTCTACCGCAACGGCAAGGTGCTGACCCGGCGCGACCTCGACGGCAGCGACAGCGGCTTCGAGGGCATCGACCTCGAACCGCGCGAAATGAAGATCGTCGACGCGCGCACGCTGGCGCCCGGCGAGCGGCTGACGCTGACGGCCAACGGCTTCGAACTGCTCGACCGGCCGATGGCCCGTCCCGAGCTCGACTTCCTCGATCACGAGGCGGTCGTGCGCGACTACTATCCGGACTGCGCCGCGATCGTGCAGGCCGCGACCGGCGCCGCCACCGTGGTCGCGTTCGACCATAATATCCGCTCGGCCAGCGGCAAGTCCGACAAGCGGCGCATCGCCGGCGGCCAGCAGGTCCAGGGCCCGGCCCATGTGGTGCACGGCGACTACACGCTGACCAGCGCGCCCCAGCGGCTGCGCGACCTAGCGCGGCCGCCGACCGCCAACGACACCTACCGCACGGCGCTCGCCGAGGGCGAGACGCTGCTCGATGCCGGCGCGGTCGAGCGCGCCATCGAGAGCGGCCGCTTCGCGCTCATCAACCTGTGGCGCAACATCGCCCGCGAACCGGTGGCGACCCGGCCGCTGGCGCTGTGCGACGCCGCGACCGTGCAGCCGGACGAGCTGGTCGTCTTCGAGATCCACTACAGCGACCGGGTCGGCGAGAATTACTTCGCCAAGCACGCCCCGCGCCACCGCTGGGTCTACTGGTCGGGCATGACGCGCGACGAGGCGCTGCTCATCAAGCAGTGGGATTCGGCCGGCGAACTGGCGTGGACAAAGGGCGCGCGGCCCGACGCCGCCAGCGGAGGCCAGTCCAGCACCTTCAGCTTCCACAGCGCCTTCAAGGACCCCGCCACCCCGCCCGACGCCCCCGACCGCTGGAGCATCGAAGTCCGCTGCGCCCTGATCTACGGGTGAGGGGCGGCAGCCGCAGCGCCAGATTCGGGAAGGCAAAGCGGAGGACATGCAGGCCTGTCTGGACAGGATGGTGGCGGGCGGTTACGCCTGAGGCGGCGAGAACGCCCCGATCTTGAGCGCCGGCCCGGCGGCTACAAGGACGCCCGCCGACCGGACGCAAGGACAGGCCCATGACCGCACTTCCCGACCTGCCGCTCATCCCGACGACGCTCACCGGCAGCTATGTCCAGCCGGACTGGCTGGTCGACCGGGAGAAGCTGACCGGCCGGCCGCCGTCGCGCGCCCGCGGCGACGATATCTGGCGCATCGGGGGCGACGGGCTGGAAGAAGCCCAGGACGCCGCGACCCTGATGGCGATCCGCACCTTCGAAGAGGCCGGCCTCGACATCCTGACCGACGGCGAAATCCGGCGCGAGAGCTATTCCAACCGCTTCCACACCGCCCTCGACGGCATCGACGTCGACAACCCGGCGATGGTGCCGGGGCGCTCGCCGGGCAAGACGATCCCGGTGCCGCGGATTACCGGGCCGCTCAGCCGCCGCCATCCGGTCGAGGCGCGGGACACCGAATTCCTGCGCCGCCACACCGGCCGGCCGATCAAGATGACCCTGCCCGGCCCGTTCACCCTGTCCCAGGTCTCGGTCGACGCGCATTACGGCGACGAGGAGGCCGTCGTCATGGCGCTGGCGGAGATCGTGCGCGAGGAGGTGGCCGACCTGTTCGCCGCCGGCGCAGACATCGTCCAGCTCGACGAGCCCTGGATGCAGGCGCGGCCTGAGAAGGCCAAACGCCTCGCCGTGCCGGCGATCGACCATGCCCTGCGGGACGCCGCCGGTCCGACGATCGTCCATCTGTGTTTCGGCTATGCCTACACGGTCAAGGAGAAGCCGACCGGCTATTCCTTCCTGCCGGAGCTCGACGCCTGCGCCGCCGACCAGATCTCCATCGAGGCGGCCCAGCCGAAGCTCGACCTGTCGATCCTCGGGGCGCTGCCGTCCAAGCAGATCATGGTCGGCGTGATCGACCTCGCCGATCCGGCTGCCGAAACTGCCGAAACCGTGGCCGGCCGGCTGCGCCGCGCGCTCGACGTGCTGCCGCCCGAACGCATCGTCGCCGCGCCGGACTGCGGGATGAAATATCTCGACCCGGCGGTCGCCCGCGCCAAGCTCCAGGCCCTGGTCGACGGTGCCGCCATCGTGCGCCGGGAGCTGGGCGGCTGAGGCGGACCTCCCGCCTTCGCACCGGTCCCGGGGCCGTGGGGAGACAGGACGACCGGACCGAAGGGGGAGAGACTGGATTTGGCAGGCCGGACGGGAAGGTCGCGGTCGTAACCGGTGCTATTCCTAACTGCCGGGATTGAACGCGTAGTCGAACCGCTCCCGGTATTCCGCCAGTTTCGCGCGGAACTCGGGCTCGGTTTGCCGGCCGGACGTGGCGTGCGGAGAATCCTCGGAGACGGCGCTGTAGGGGAAGTCGTCGAGCCGCTGCATGCTCGGCCGGCTCGCCATACGGTCCCACCAGGCCCGGGTCAGCGGATAGGGCTCCAGCCAGAAATCGAGGAAGCGGACCATCTCCAGCACTTTAACGAAAGGTGCAAGATTGGTTTCCGCCAGCGTAAACCGGTCGCCCATCAGGTACGGCCGGCCGTCCGCAAGGGCGTGCTCCATCAGCTTGAAAACCATTTCAAACGAACCGATCGCGCGCATGACGTAGGGCGAGGAAACGCCTTCCCTGATGACCGACTGCTGGCGATAAAGCCGATCGATGCTGGGAATGACTTTCCAGCGTTCCTCCATCTTCTCCCGCGGAACGGTCAGGCGGAATTTCGTAACGAAATTGACGACCGCCGTGGCTTCGAAGGCTCTCTCGTCAAACAGCTTGATCCACTCGTCCATGTAGTATCGTTCGACCGGATCGCTGGGCTTCAAAGGCGGGTCGGGCCGCAGATCGTCGATATATTTGCAGATCAGGGAGGATTCGCGGATCGGCCGGCCGTTGTGGACAAGGGTCGGCACAACCCCCTGGGGATTGAGCTTGAGATATGCGGGCTGGAACTGGTCCCGGTTCACCAGGATCATTTTGCGGGGGATCCAGTCCGTAATTCCCTTCTCCGCCAGGGTGACGACAACCCGATTGGAACAAATCGAGTCCGTTTCTTCGAGATAATACAGTTCAAGCGTCATACCGGCCTCCTGCCTCGCGTTTCTTTGCAAACAAGACTTGATGTTTTCAGCATGCTCTTTGGCGGGTCGGAGATGGCTTCGTTCCACAGTTCGTTCGGTGACGCCCAGGGCGGTGTCACCGTCATAGTCCAATAGCCCGATGCGAATGGAATTGCCGGCTTTCATGAGCTTGTCAACGGCGGAGGGATTGCGTCCCGCCGCAGCGGAGCAAAATGGTACCACCGGCACGGCAGTAGCCTGTCCGCGCAGTCCACAGGAACGCTGCTCGCGCGGCGATCTCCTGGCGATGTCCCCGCTTCGCGGCGGCACCGTGGCGGCGAAGATTTCTCCGGCAACCCGGAAATGATGGTACAACCGCGCTTGCGGTTCGCGGGCCGCCCGCGCCCAGCGCCCCTCGGGAGGCTGCATGAACGTTACCGCCTATGCCGCGTCGGTCGGCCATTCGGTCTGGTTCAGCCACGACCTGGGCGAGAGCTGGAACCGCGCCTTCACGCCGACCGGCGGCATCTACAACGAATCCCGCGCCTGGTGCGTCGCGACCCATCCGGCGCGGCCCGGCGACGTGCTGGCGGGTACGGACCTCGGCGTCTACCGCTGGACCGTGGCGGCCGACCGCTGGGAGCATCTGCCTTCGCCGATGGACGGGCTGCACATCCTGCAGATCGGCCAGTCGCCCCACGATCCCGACGTCATCTTCGCCGGCACCCGCCCGGCGCAGCTCTACCGCTCGGCCGACGGCGGGCGGACCTGGCGGCGCTGCGAGGTCGGCAACAGCGTGGAATGCGAGTTCATCAACACGCCGCGGGTGACGTCGATCCATTTCGACCCGCGCGACCGCGACACGATCTGGGTCACCATCGAGATCGACGGCGTGTTCGTCAGCCGTGACGGCGGCGAAACCTGGGAGAAATGCATCGCGGGGCTGAAGAGCCCGGACACCCACAATCTCGTCTTCTTCGACGACGATGCGGGGAACGGCCGCACCATCCTGTGCTCGACCGAGGAAGGCCTGCACCGCAGCCGCGACGAGGGCCGGAGCTGGCAATTCGTCGAAGTGCCGGACGCCCCCTGGCCCTATTTCCGCTGCATCGCCAGGCGCACCGACGATTCCGGCGTCATGTTCCTTTCGGTCGGCGACAAGCCGTCGGGCGAACGGGGGATGCTGTTCCGCAGCCGCGACAGGGGCGAGACCTGGAAGGCCGTCGACCTGCCGGAGCCGCCCAACACGACGATCTGGTGGATCGCGACCAATCCGGCGGATCCGGACCTGATCTTCTTCTGCACCATCTTCGGCCAGATCTTCCGTTCGACCGACGGCGGCGAGACCTGGCTCAAAATGCGCCGGGAACTGGGCGAGCTGCGCATGATCGCCTGGCAGCCGGCCGCCTGAATTCGACATATCCCGGGGAGGGGAGCCATGCCGCACAATCTGGAAATGCCGCAATACGTCATCGACCGCATCATGGCCAAGCGCGGCAAGCTGGAGGTGTTCGACCGCTTCGATCCGGCGCGCACGGCCCTGGTCGTCATCGACATGCAGAATTTCTTCGTCGCCGAGGTCGAGACCGCGATCAGCATCGTGCCCAACATCAACCGGCTGGCCGATGTCGTGCGCGAACGCGGCGGGGTCGTCGCCTGGGTCCTGCTGACCGTCGCCGGGGAAATGGGCGGGGAGAGCCAGTGGCCGATCTACCACGACTATTTCTTTACCGAGGCCAAGATGCACGCCCACAAGGACGGCCTGACCGAGGGCAGCGAGGGCCACGCGCTCTATCCCGACCTGGTCGTGAAGGACGGCGACATCGTCAGCCGCAAGAACCGGTTCAGCGCCTTCATCCAGGGCGCGTCGGACCTGGACGAACGGCTCCGGGCCCGCGGCATCGAGAACCTGCTGGTCTGCGGCACGGCAACCAACATGTGCTGCGAATCGAGCGCCCGCGACGCCATGATGATCGGCTACCGGGCGGTCATGGTGCTCGACGGCAACGCGGCGCGCTTCGACGAGGACCATCTCGCCGGGCTGACCAGCTTCTGGCAGAGCTTCGGCGACGTGCGCACCACCGACGACGTGATCGACAACCTGCTGCACGCGCCGGCCGCAGCGCAGGCGGCGGAGTAGCCGGCGGTTCGGGAGGGCGGCGGCATGAGCGATATCCTGCGCATTCCGGGCAACGTGCCGAGCCGATGCTGGGGCTCGGCCTACAAGGGCTTCGTCTGGGCGCTCGGCATGTCCGACGATTTCTCCCTCGACTTCGAGGAACAGGCCAAGCGCGCCTTCGACGCCCTCGACCGCGGCCTCGCGGCGGCCGGCACGGACCGGACGCGCCTCATCACCGTGCAGGTCTATCTCTACGACATCGGCCGCAAGGGCGAATTCGACCGCTGGTGGGCCGACTGGATCGGCAACGAGCCGCAGCACTGGCCGATGCGCTCCTGCGTCCAGGTCACCTTCGCCGGCAACAACAAGATCGAGCTGCTCGCGGTCGCCGCCTGCCCGGATTCGGACGGCGACGGTTAGAGCCGGCCCCGTGTCGAGCCATTTCCTTTACCGGCCCCACGTCCGTTCGGGCGGCAAGGTCTATACCCCGGACCTGGTCATTGAGCTGGCCTGGGCGTCCTGTGGCGGGGGCAAGGCCGTCGCGATCCCGGTCGACCGGCTGACGACCGCCGCCGCGATCCAGCAGCCGGGCCGCGAGCCGCACGGCATCGCGGCCATCGCCCTGGTCGGCGCCGGCGACGGGCCGCTGCTCACCGTAGCCTCCCTGCACTCGGCCGGCTTCGATGCGCCGGCGCTCCTGGCCTGCGCCAAACCGATCAGCCGGCAGGCCTGGCGCCTCAGGGATGTCGTGCCGCATCTCGACCGCCTGGTCCTGCGCGGCTGGCACCTGACCGGCGGCCGGCGCCGGCCGGCAACGGAAGAGCCGGCGGGCCGCGCGGCGGGCCTGCACGCTTTCGACGACCTGCCGCCCGAACGCGTATTGATGTTCGCCGCACGGCAGACGGCGCAGCCGCACGGCAGAGCCGACGGTTTCGAAGCGGAACTGGAAGACCCGGTGCGCGGCGAGACCCTGAGCCTGAGATATTCGGCCGGGAAAATCGAATGACGGCGATCCGGCTTCCGTTCCGCCCCTTTGGCGGACAGCCCGGTTTCGTTCCGATCCGATATCCGGAATACAGAAGCAAATCCGAAGGAGACGGATCGCGTCGTCCGGACACGGCCTACCCTGAAGATGTCCCCGTGCGGTGGCGGAACAGGGCTCGGTCGCGGGTCAGGCCGAAGATGCTGGCGAAGACGATGCCGGTGCCGACCCAGACCCATATGTCGGGCCACTCGGCAAACAGGATCAACGCCGCGATCGCCGAGAAGGGCATGCGCAGGAAATCGAACGGCCCGGAGAAGCTGGCGTCGGCCGCCGCGATGGCGCGCGCCAGGCCGTATTGCGCCCCTGTGCCGAGCACGGTGATCGCCGCGACCCAGGGCAGGTCGCTCCACTGCGGGACGTAGGAATTGTAGACGAAGGGTAGCGCGGCGACGGCGGCGATCATCAGGTTGGTCCAGCCGACGATCCGGCTCGCCGGCTCGGTGCGCGAAAGAAACTTGTTGATCGCCGAACTGCTGGCGAAGAGCACCGCCGAGGCCAGCGCGGTCAGCGCGGCGATCTGGATCGTCTCCGCCCCCGGCCTGAGGATCACGACGATGCCGGCGAAGCCCAGGCCGATCGCGACCCAGCGCACCGCCGACACTTTCTCGCCCAGAAACATCCCGGCCATCAGGGCGAGGAAGATCGGCGTCGTCCCGCTGAGCACGGTTGCTTCGGCCATCGGCATCCAGGTCAGGGCGAAGTAGAAGCAGGTCTGGGCGGTGAAGATGAACACGCCGCGCAGGATGAACCAGGGCATCGCCTTGCGCAGGGGCCCGCCGTGCCCCATCCGGCCGGCGCGCCGGATCAACGGCATCATCACGGCGACGGACAGCAGCCCGCGGTAGAAGGACAGGTCGGAGATCGGCACCCGGCCTTCCAGCATGCGCACGCAGATCGCCACGCCGGTCCACAGCGTGACCGCGAGTATCATCCACAGGGCGGCTTGCAGGCGCCGCTCGGGCGCACTTGCCGGGCGAGGCTCAGCCACGGCGGGGAGCGGTCAGGTCGAAGGGCCTTTCAGCTCGACCGTGTTGCCCTCCGGGTCCGTGAGATAGATCGACGGCCCGTAGCCGGTCGCGCCGTAGCGGACCGCCGCCGCCTCCACGTCGCAGCCGCGCGCCTCCAGTGCACTGCGGATCGCCGCCTCATCCCACGGATCGACCAGCAGGCAGAAATGGTCCTGGTTGTGGCCCTCCGGCCCCGGCACCGGCCCCTTCTGCCGGCCGATCGGCCCGTCGACGGGCGCGAAGTCGATCAGCGCATCCCCGGCGCGCATCTGCCAGAGGCCGATATCCTCCTGGACCTTCTCGAGCGTGCAGCCGAGCACGTCTCCGTAATAACGGAGCATGACGTCGATATCCCGGACGCGCAGGACGATATGATCCAGCCCCTTGATCGGTATCGGATTTTCGGCCATCCGGCGCGCCCTTTCAGCCGGTCCTGCCGCCGGAGAGGTCGGCAAAGCGGTCGAGATGGTGGTCGGCGTCGCCGAACAGGCTGCCGATCATGGTGATGCGCTTGAAGAAGGAACTGATCGGCATTTCCCTTGTCATGCCCATGCCGCCGTGCATCTGGATCGCCTCCTGGCCAACCAGTTTACCCTTTTCGCTCGCATAAGCCTTGGCCGCCGAGGCTGCGCGGGACGCCGCCGGCCCGTCGCCCGCCGCGGCGCGCACGGCCGCCATATAGGCCATGGACTGGGTCTGCTCCTTGTGGATGAACATCTCGGCCATACGGTGCTGCAAAACCTGGAAGGACGACAGCGGCACGCCGAACTGCTTGCGCGTCCCGATATATTCGCGGGTCTGGCTCACCAGCGCCTGCATCACGCCGGCGGCCTCGCAGCACACCACCGCCGTGGCGACGTCAATCGCCGGTTCGATGAGCGCCATGCCGTCGTCGACCTCGCCGAGCACGGTGTCGCCGCCCGCCCTCACGCTGGAAAGCGTCACTTCGGCGGCCCGGCCGTCGTCCATCGTCCGGTAGGGCCGCAGGGCGATGCCGTCTGCGCCGGCAGGCAGGAGGAACAGGGTGATGCCGCGCGATTCGGTTTGCCCCCCTGCGGTGCGCGCCGGCACGATCAGCCGGTCAGCGGACGGCGCGTTGAAAACGACGGCCTTCTGCCCGGTCAGCACATAGTCGCCGCCGCTGCGCTCCGCCTTCGTCGCCACATCGTGGAGGGCATAGCGCGCCTGCGGTTCGGCGAAGCCGGTGGCAAGCTGAAGGTTGCCGGCGATCAGCTCTTCCAGCAGGTCGTTTCGCCCGGCCCGCGCCAGCAGTCCGCCGCCGAGCACGACCGTCCAGAGATAGGGCTCGACCGCCAGCCCCTTGCCCAGGCCCTCCGCGATCAGCCCGGCCTCGACCGGCCCGCCGCCATAGCCGCCCGCGGCTTCGTCGAACGGCACGCCCAGCCAGCCCAGTTCTGCGAACCTCGCCCAGTTCTCCGCACTCCAGCCCGTTTCGCTTTCGGCCAGCCGGGTGCGGACGTCGAAGCCGTAGTCGCGCTCGACGAAGCGGTCGACGCTTTCCTGGAGCAGCTTCTGTTCGTCGGTCAGGGCAAAAGGCATGAAAGCATCCCGTCGGCAAAATCGAGCAGCGGCGTCACGGATCCGCCGGGATCCGGCGCGCCTAGAAGCCCAGCACCATCTTGGAGATGATGCCGCGCTGGACCTCGTTGGAGCCACCGTAGATCGAGGTCTTGCGCAGGTTGAAATAAGCCGGCGACAGGCTGACGGCATAGTCCGGCCCGACCGACGGTTCGTTCCAGCCGAATTCGCGGGCTTCGGGCGTATCGGGATGGCTGTAGTAACCGATCGCCTCCATCAGCAGCTCGCCGAGCTCCTGCTGCAACTCCGTCGCGCGGATTTTCAGCAGCGAGGCTTCCGGGCCCGGCACCCGGCCGGCGCTCTCGGCCGAGACGACGCGCAGCAGCGTCATTTCGAGGGCCATCAGGTCGATCTCGGCCCGGGCGATCTTCTCGCGGAAGCGCGGGTCGTCGATCAGCGGCGCGCCGTCCTTCTGTTCCGCCGCCGCGATTTCCGTCAGCTTTTCGAGCTGCGCCTTGGAACGGCCGATCTCGGCGATGCTGGTCCGTTCGTGGCCCAGCAGGAACTTGGCGATGGTCCAGCCCTTGTTCTCCGCGCCGACCCGGTTGGAGACCGGCACGACGACATCGTCGAAGAACACCTCGTTGACCTCGTGGCCGCCCTCCATGGTGATGATCGGCTTCACCGCAATGCCCGGCGTCGCCATGTCGATCAGCAGGAAGGAGATGCCCTCCTGCTTCTTCACCGTGTCGTCGGTGCGCACGAGGCAGAAAATCCAGTCCGCCCAGTGGGCCGCCGTCGTCCAGGTCTTCTGGCCGTTGACGATGTAGGTATCGCCGTCGCGCACCGCCCGCGTCTTGAGCGACGCCAGGTCCGAGCCGGCGCCCGGCTCGGAATAGCCCTGGCACCATTGGATCTCCGAACTTGCGATCTTCGGCAGATGCTGCGCCTTCTGCTCGTCGCTGCCGAAGGCCTGGATCACCGGCCCGACCATCTTCAGGCCGAAGGGCATGAGGCGCGGACAATGGTTGCGGCCGGTCTCCTCCTCGAAGATGTGGCGCTGCATCGGCGTCCAGTCGGGCCCGCCATACTCGACCGGCCAGCCCGGCGCGCCCCAGCCGTTGGCGTGCAGGATCCTGTGCCAGTTGACATGGTCCTCCTTGGTGAGCTTCAGGCCGCGACGCACCTTTTCCCGGGTATCGGACGGCAGGCTCCGATCGATGAACGCCCTGACCTCGTCGCGGAACGCCAGGTCTTCGGCGCTGATATCGAGATCCATGCCTTCCTCCCTGCGCGATAAGGCGCGGGCCGGCGGCGCTGCAAACCGCAACCGGCCGGTTGATTCGTCGGGCATCGGATTATAGGAAGCGCCAGAACGTTGCAACCGGACACATCCCGATGAAATACGACGACCTGTTCCGCCTCGACGGCAAGGTGGCCCTGATAACCGGCTCCTCGAAGGGCATCGGCCGGGCGACCGCGGAAGCGATGGCGGCGCAGGGCGCGAAGGTGGTGATCTCCAGCCGCAAGCTGGACAAGTGCGAGGAGGTCGCCGAAGCGATCCGGGACGACGGGGGCGACGCCATCGCCGTCGCCTGCAACATCTCCCACAAGGACCAGTTGCAGGCGCTGGTCGACCGCGCCAACGCCCATTACGGACAGATCGACATCCTGGTCTGCAACGCTGCGGTCAACCCCTACTTCGGCACGTTGCAGGACCTGCCGGACGAAGCCTACGAGAAGACCACCGGCGCCAACCTGCGCTCCAACATCTGGCTGTGCCAGATGGTGATTCCGCAGATGGCCGAGCGGCGCGACGGCGCGGTCATCATCGTCTCCTCGACCGGCGGGCTGAAAGGCACCCGCTATCTCGGCATCTACGGCATCACCAAAGCCGCCGATTCGGCCCTGGCGCGCAACCTGTCCGTCGAATGGGGCGACCGCAACGTGCGGGTCAACGCCATCGCGCCGGCGATCGTCAAGACCGACATGGCGCGCGCCCTGTGGGAGAACGAGGAAATCTACAACGCCGCCGTCAAACACTATCCGCTCAGGCGCATCGGCCATGTCGAGGAGATCGCCGGCGCCGCCGTCTTCCTCGCCTCGAAGGCCGGCAGCTTCACGACCGGGCACACCCTGGTCGTCGACGGCGGCGCCACGATCGGCGGGGAATTCTAGGATAACAATCCGATAAGGGCTGAATTCCTATATTCTTTAACGATCGTTCATTTTCCCTTTTCCGCCCAACCTCCTGGAATTACACCATTTTTCCGCTCTAACCGAAAATAGAAAGACCGGTCTGTATATAGTGTTTTTTGTCACCGGGCAGGCTACTGCCGCATCTGTTGTTCATTTAATGTTCTTCGCTTCCCAAGTCAAGGACAAAAATGTGCCGGGCCCGGGCCCGACCGCGCCTTCCGCCGGCGCAGCGGGTAAACCGCCTTCGAGAGCCGATTGCCCGGACCTGCGCCGAATACGGCCGGAGCCGCGCCGCTGCGCCGCCGGAAACCGCGCGACCGCCCCGCCCTATCGCGGCAGCGACGACCCGCCCATCAGGAATTCGTCCACCGCGCGGGCGCATTGCCGGCCTTCGCGGATCGCCCAGACCACCAGCGACTGGCCGCGGCGCATGTCGCCCGCCGTAAACACCCTGGGATCGGACGTGACGTAATTCTCGGTATCGGCGAGGACGTTGCCGCGCGGGTCGAGATCGACGCCGAGTTCCTCGATCATGCCCTCATGGACCGGATGGACGAAACCCATCGCCAGCAGCACGAGTTCCGCCTTCAGCTCGAAATCGGTTCCCGGAACTTCTTTCAGGTTTTCGTCCAGCCGGACGGCGTGAAGCGTGGACACCGCCCCGCCGGCGCCGGAAAGACGCTTGGTCGCAACGCTCCAGTCGCGCTGTGCCCCTTCCGCCTGCGACGAGGACGTGCGCAGGCGCAGCGGCCACAAGGGCCAGACGGTCGCCTTGTCCGGGCTTTCGGGCGGCATGGGCAGGATTTCCAGCTGCGTCACCGAGACCGCGCCCTGGCGGAACGACGTCCCGATGCAGTCCGAGCCGGTATCGCCGCCGCCGATCACCACGACATGCTTGCCGCGGGCGAGAATTTCCGCGTCGTCGCCGAGCGGCTCCCCACCGATGCGCCGGTTCTGCTGCGGCAGGAAATCCATCGCGAATTCGACGCCGGCCAAATCCCGCCCCTCGACGGGCAGGTCGCGCGCCTTCTCCGCCCCGCCGGCCAGCACGACGGCGTCGTACGCCTCGACAAGTTGCTGCGCCGGTATATCGACCCCGACATGCACGCCGTTGCGGAAGGTTACGCCCTCCGCCTCCATCTGGCCGACGCGCCGGTCGATATAGTGTTTTTCCATCTTGAAATCGGGGATGCCGTAGCGGAGCAGACCGCCCGGTTTGGCGTGCTTCTCGAACAGCGTTACGTCGTGTCCGGCGCGCGCCAGCTGCTGCGCGCAGGCCATCCCCGCAGGACCCGACCCGACGATGGCCACGCGTTTGCCGGTCTTCGTCTCGGGAATGTCTGGAACCACCCACCCTTCCTGCCAGGCGTGGTCGGCGATCGCGCACTCGATCGTCTTGATCGTGACCGGCGCGTCGCTGATGTTCAGCGTGCAGGCTTCCTCGCACGGCGCCGGGCAGATGCGGCCGGTGAATTCCGGGAAATTGTTGGTCGAGTGCAGGACCTCGCTGGCTTCGCGCCACTGGTCCCGGTAAACGAGGTCGTTCCAGTCGGGGATGATGTTATTGACCGGGCAACCCGTGTGGCAGAACGGAATGCCGCAATCCATGCAGCGCGCGCCCTGCTGCATCAGCGTGTTCTTGTCCAGCGGAACCAGGAACTCGTTGAAATGCCGGATGCGGTCGCCGACCGGCGTGTACCGCTGTTCGAGCCGGTCGATCTCGAGAAAACCCGTAACCTTGCCCATGGTTCAGCGGCTCTCGGCGACGAGATCGGCGGGGTCGGCGTGATCGGCCGGCTGGGCGAGTTCCATCTCCCTGAGGGCGCGGTAGTAGTCGACCGGCATCACCTTGACGAACTGCGGCAGATAGAAATCCCAGTCGTCCAGGATCTGCCGGCCCCGCGCCGAGTTGGTGTAGCGGACGTGGCGTTCGATGAGCTGGCTCAGGCGTTCGGCGTCGTAGCGGGTCATGTCGCGCATGACATCGACCAGCCCGTGCGCTTCGAGATCGCCGCCCTGGTGTGCCAGGCGTTCGAGCGAATCGTCCTCCGCCTTGATCGGTTCGAGTTCGACCATCGCCAGGTTGCAGCGGCGCTCGAAATCGCCCTGCTCGTCCAGGACATAGGCGATGCCGCCGCTCATCCCGGCGGCGAAATTGCGCCCGGTATGCCCGAGGCACACGACGACGCCCCCGGTCATGTATTCGCAACCATGGTCGCCGACACCCTCGACCACCGCGACCGCGCCGGAATTGCGCACCGCGAAGCGCTCGCCCGCAACCCCGCGGAAAAAGCACTCCCCGGCGATCGCGCCGTAGAGGACGGTATTGCCGATGACGATGCTCTCTTCCGGGACGACCCCGCTGTCGGCCGGCGGATAGACCGCGAGGCGGCCGCCCGACAGGCCTTTGCCGGTATAATCGTTGGCCTCGCCGATCAGCTCGAACGAAACGCCGTGGGCGAGAAACGCGCCGAAGCTCTGGCCGGCGGTGCCGCGGAACGTCGCGCTGATCGTGTCTTCCGGCAGGCCGGCATGGCCGTACTTTTTCGCGACCTCGCCCGACAGCATCGCGCCGACGGTGCGGTCGATATTGCGGATCGGCATGTCGATACGGACCGGCCGGCGCTCGGTGAGCGCGGGCTGCGCCTGCTCGATCAGCCGGCGGTCGAGGACCTTTTCCAGATTGTGGTTCTGGCGTTCGCTGTTGTGGGTCGCGACGCCGGGCGCGGCATGGGGCTTGGCGAGGATCCGCGACAGGTCGATGCCCTTGGCCTTGTAGTGTTCGATGGCGCGGCGCTGGTCGAGCCGCTGCGATTCGCCGATCATTTCGGCGAAGGTGCGGAAACCGAGCTGCGCCATCAGCTCGCGCACCTCTTCGGCGACATAGAAGAAATAGTTGATGACATGCTCGGGCGTGCCGGAGAACCGGCGGCGCAGCTCCGGATCCTGGGTCGCGACCCCCACCGGGCAGGTGTTGAGATGGCACTTGCGCATCATGATGCAGCCCGCGGCGATCAGCGGCGCGGTGGAAAAGCCGAACTCGTCGGCGCCGAGGAGCGCGCCGACGACGACGTCGCGCCCCGTCCGCAGCCCGCCGTCGACCTGGACGGCGATCCGGCCGCGCAGCCGGTTGAGCACGAGCGTCTGGTGCGTCTCGGCAAGCCCGATCTCCCACGGCGAACCGGCATGGCTGATCGAGGTCAGGGGGCTGGCGCCGGTGCCGCCCTCGAAGCCCGAAATCGTCACATGGTCCGATCGCGCCTTCGAGACCCCCGCCGCCACGGTTCCCACGCCGACCTCGGAGACCAGCTTGACCGAAACGTCGGCGTCCGGGTTGGTGTTCTTCAGGTCGTAGATGAGCTGGGCGAGATCCTCGATCGAGTAGATGTCGTGATGCGGCGGCGGCGAGATCAGGCCGAC
>VXNK01000128.1 GCA_009840595.1 Rhodospirillaceae bacterium
GGGGTTTCCCCCGACCCCCCGCCCCTCTTCTTGGTGTTTCTGTCGGTGGGGGTCTTTATTTATCTTCCAAAAAAAAAAACTGGGGGGGGGCGGGGGGGGGGGGCCCCCCCCACCCCTTCAGGCTGCAAGAATCGGCTCTATTTCGTGAACAGCTCCATCAGCTTCTTGCCGTGTTCGGGGCTGCGCTTGAGCACTTCGTCCCAGGCCGCCTTTTTCGCGGTGCCGAGCCATTTTTCGCGATCGGCGCCCTTCATCTCGATGGTCTTGATGCCCTTGCTCTCGTACCAGGCCATCGTCTTCTTCCGCAGGGCCTGGAAACGCGGCTTGGTCGTCTCGGCGGCGGATTCATGCGCCAACGTCAGATCGGTGATGAATTTCCGCTGCGCATCGCTCAGCGACTTCCACTTCCTGTTGTTGACAAGCAAGTGGAGCGACGCGTTGTAGAAACCTGGATCCACACGATATTTCGTGACCTTCGCCCAGGCCGGATTCCAGCCGACCGCCGGCCAGCCGAAGCCCTGCACCGTGTTGCTCTCCATAAGCGTGTAGATTTTCGGCATTGCCGCGAGCTGGACCGTGGCGCCCAGCGCCTTGAAGAAGGCCGTGTAGACCGGCGCGACGCGCAGATGCAGCCCCTTCAGGTCCGGGCCCGTGATCGGCTTGCTCAGGAACAGGTGGAACGTTCCGTAGTCCCAGTAACGGCCGACATAGTGGAGGTTCTTCGCGGCGAGCAGCTTGCTGACATAGGCGATCGCGCCGCGCTTGCGCAGCGTGGCGAAATCGTATTCCTGCAGGCGCAGCACCGGCGCCTCCGGAAGCACGTTGCCGAAATAGGCTTCCGTGCAGCCGACCATGTCGTAGGCGCCCTTGGCCATGCGCTGGGTCAGCGTGAACGGGCTGCCGATCGCCGGCGCACCGCCGAGCAGGTTGACCTGAACGACGCCCTTGCCCTTGGCGTTCATCTCCTTGACAAGCGCCTCGAAGGGCCGACCGGGCGGGCTGCCGATGGGAAAGCAGCTCGCGCCGCGCAGCGTGACTTCCGCGGCATTCACCGCGACCGGGGCCGCGCCTGCGGCCAGCGCGGCAACCGCGAGGCCGGGAACGGCGAATTTGAGCATTTTCATGGACTTTTCCTCCCAGACACACGAACGGCCGGCGCCGCGGGCCGGGACCCGCCTTCCAGCCGGCGATACCCTGTCATAGCGTACGGCCAAGGCGCCGACAACGGATTAGAGGCGAATTAGAGGGGCATTAGAGCGGAACGGCGAGCAGGCCGACGATGTTGGACGTGTCGAGCAGGACCAGCCGTTCGGCGAATTTCGGCGCGCCTTCTACGAAAACGATCCGGTCGACATATTCGCCGGCGGAGAAGAGTTCCGACCGTCCTTCGGCGTCGGTCTGGATCACGGCGTAGTTCGCCCGGGCGTCGTAGACCCCGTCCGTCACGCCGACGATATCGACATTGGCGATGAGGTGCCGGTCGGTATGCAGGTTGTAGTAGTTGGCGACCCGCAGCGACGTGACCCGGTCCCGCATCATCGCCCTGTTCTCGAAATACAGGATATAGCCGTACAGGCCGGCGTCGCGGTTCTCGCGCGACTGGATCAGGTAGCGCCCGTCTTCGAGGAAGAAATCCGGCCAGTCCTCCAGCCGGTCGTCGTCCAGGCAGCGGGCATAGGCCTTGTTCAACTGCTCGATCGCGAACAAGGCGTCGCGGTCGACGTCGAGCCCGATGCTGCTCACTGGGGCGACCGCTCCCCGCCTGCCCCGGACCCGCCCGTCTCCGGCGGCGCGAAGTCCATGAAGCGGGCGTAGCCCTTCCACATGGCGCGCAGGTTGGCTTCGCTGACCATATGGTCGATCCGGTCGGGCGTCGTATCCGTGCCGTCCATCGCCACCAGGCCGGCGCCCTTGTCGCCGCCCAGCGCGATCCGGGCCTGGAGTTTCTCTACTACCTCGGCGTCTTCCATCGCGACATAGCCGGCCGGCCCGAACTGGTTGTTCTGGAACAGATGCTCGCGCAGGCAGTCCGGATCGTCGGCATAGGTGAAGTAGGTGTAGACGACCTCGAACCGGTCCGGCGCCTTGGGCCGGAACTGGCGGATGCTGAAGGCGCTGCCGATCAGGGTGAACAGGCAGTTCGGAAAAATCCCCACGATCGAAATGGCGATGTTTTCGGGCAGCGCGGTGCGAAAGGCGGCGACCCGCGGCTCCTCCAGTTTGGTGCGTTGCTTGCGGGCCCCTGGATTCTGGTAGATCGTCAGCAGGCAATGGGTGCCCTCGTGCCACATCTCGGCGCGGGCCGCCTGGTCGGGCTGGACGATGCCGAACGCGCCGAAGAACTTGTGCAGCTGGGGCGCGTGGTAGAAATCGCGCGAGTTTTCGTAAAGCAATTTCCAGTTGGCGCGGATCGTGTGGCGCTGGTAGCCGGTGACCGTGACCGGCCGGGCGAACACCGCCGAGAGTCGCGCGCAGATTGCCGGGCCCAGATAGTCTTCGAGCGGCGGCGCCTCGCCGGAGAAGGTGCCGAAGACCACGCCGGCCCACGAAGCGACGCGCAGCGGCCGCATCCGGTGCTGCGCTTTGTCGAAGGCCGCGTCGTAGCCGCCGGCGCCGCCGCGGCCCTTCTCCCAGGGCACGCCGACGACCCGACCCGCCCGGTCGTAGCTCCAGTTGTGGTAGATGCAGGTGAATCCGCGCGCGTTGCCGCGCGGCCGGCGTACCACCTCGGCGCCGCGATGGGCGCAGCGGTTGACGAAGGCGCGCAACGCCCCGCCCTCGTCGCGCACCAGCACGACCGGCGTCGCCCCGACGTGGCACGTCGTGTAGTCGCCGGGTTCGGGGACCTCGACCTCGAGCCCGAGATAGTTCCAGTTCGGGCCGCGAAAGAGCCGTTCGTCTTCGCGTTCGTGGATTTCCGGACTCGTGAACAGTTCGAACGGCACCCGGCTCCAGCCTTCGGCCGGCCAGACCAGACCGCCCGTGTTGCTGTCGGCAACGGCACGGTCGAAGGCGGTGTCTGCGGGCATGGCGGCGATCCGATGCGAGGCGGAGCAAAGCCCGGAAGCGCCTTCCGGCGCCGGGCCGGATACCAGCCTTACATCATTCGGGGCGCCGCGGGAAATCCCCGCCATGGCGGAAAGCGGACTTGCAATAACCTGCCCCGGCCGGCCGCCGGGCGCGGCGCGCCGCCTACAGCCCGGCGGCCTCGCGGGCCTCGGCCAGCCAGTCCATCGCCCGGCCGACGCCGCCGAACGGGAATATATGCAGCCCGGCGATCTCCGGCAGCGGGTCTGTGCCCGCCGCGGCGGCCAGGCCGGCGAGCAGGTCGTCCGGCCTCACGGTGCGGCGGATCAGTTTCACGCTGCCGGCGCCCTGGCGCATCAGGGCGCGGGTCGAAACGCCGATGCCGCAGATTTTCGCGTAGCGCAGCAGGGTCGCCAGATCGGCCGGACCGGCGATGCCGAGGCGCACCGGCAGGCCGATGCCCAGGCCGCGCAATCTCTGCGCCCAGTCGACAACGGTCGCGCCGTCGAACACGAACTGGGTGACGAAATCGAAATCCGCATCGCTGCTGCGGGCGTAATGATCCTTGCTGAGCATCGCCTCGCGCAGGGCGTCGTCGCCGATGAGGCGGTTGCCCTCGGGATGCGCGCCGACATGGATCGTTTGCAGGCCGTGCCGCTCCAGGGCGCCGGTGAGCAGCACATCCATGCTTTCGGCAAACGGCCCGGCGACCTCGGGCCGGTCTCCGGCGATGACCAGCGCCTCGCGGCATCCGGCCTCGCCGGTCAGACGGTAGAGGAAATCCTCCAGCGCGGCATGGCTGGGCAGCGCGCGCGCCGCGATATGCGGCACGGCGACATAGCCGCGATCGTTCAGAATCTTCGCGGCGGCAACCGTATCGGCCCGGTCGCGCGACGGCAGCGAGGCGACGAAGACCCGGGTCCCCGGCGGTACATGCGCGCACACCTTATCGACCTGGTCGATATCCGGCAGGGTTTCCGTCGACATATGGGTAAGCAGGCGCTGCAACAGCGGTTGCAGTTCGGCCGGGTATGCGACGGAGCGACGATCGCGGGTCATGGCGTCACCGATCGGCCGGGCCCGGCGCGCCTGTGTCGCACGGGCCGATGCAGGGTGGGAGCGGCCTCTACGCCCTTTATCCGGCGTTGAAAAGCGAAAAAATGCAGGCCGAAATCACAGCTTCGTGTACGGCTGCGGACGGGTTCCGAAACCGGTCGAACCGGCCGGGTCCGGCGGTCGCCCCAGCACTATGGAATCCGCTGTGGAATCCGCCGTGGAATCCGCTTGCCGCCCCTGCCCTGCACGCTAAGTTTGGCGCACCGTGCCGGGCACGGCATTACCGCTGCCGCACCGGAGCGCGTGCGGCGTGCAGGCAACCCAACAGGCAAGAACAGCGATGACGAAATTCGGAGTGGGCCAGGCGGCGGCCCGAATCGAGGACAGGGTGCTGGTGACCGGGGCCGGCGCCTATACCGACGATACCTCGATCGACGGCCAGGCCTGGGCCTGTGTTCTGCGCTCGCCCCACGCCCACGCCCGCATTCTCGGCATCGACAGCGCGGACGCCGCCGCCTCGCCCGGCGTGGTCGGAATCCTGACCGGAGCGGACATGGCCGCCGACGGCCTCGGCGACCTGCCCTGCCTGGTCCCGCTCGAAAACCGGGACGGCTCGGAGCGCCACGACTCGCCGCACGGCATCCTCGCCGGCGACCGGGTGCGCTATGTCGGCCATCCGGTGGCGCTGGTCGTGGCCGAGACCCTGGCCCAGGCGCGCGACGCCGCCGAGCGGATCGCGGTCGAGTATGAGGAACTGCCGGTCACCGTCCACACGGAGCATTCGGCGGCGGACGGCGCCCCCCTGCTCTACGACCACATCCCCAACAATCTGATCTACGACTGGCACAAGGGCGACGAGGCCGGCGTCGAGGCGGCGCTGGCCCGGGCGCACCATGTCTGCGAGCTCCGGCTGGTCAACAACCGGGTGGTCGCCAACCCGATGGAGCCGCGCAGCGCGCTCGCCGTGCATGACGCCGCGACGGGACGCACGACGCTCGCGGCCTCGACCCAGGGGCCGAGCCTGATCCGCGACATCCTCGCCGAGCCGGTTTTCGGCATCGATCCGTCGAAGCTGCGCGTCACCACCGGCCATGTCGGCGGCGGATTCGGCATGAAGGTCTTTCCGCACGCGGAGCAGGCGCTGGTGATCTGGGCGGCGCGCCGGCTCGGGCGGCCGGTCAAGTGGACCTCCGAGCGGTCCGAAGGCTTCCTTTCCGACGTCCAGGCGCGGGACAACATCACCTACTGCAAGCTGGGCCTGGACCGGGACGGCCGCATCCTCGCCCTGCGCGCCGACACCTTCGCCAACGAGGGCGCCTACCTGTCGACCTTCGCCCCGCTGGTCGCCTGTTTCGGCATGGACATGCTGGCCGGGCTCTACGACATCCCGGTCATCTACACGACGGTGAAGGGCGTGCTGACCAATACGGTGCCGGTCGACGCCTATCGCGGCGCCGGGCGGCCGGAGGCCGCCTATATCGTCGAGCGGGTCATCGACAAGGCGGCGCTGGAAACCGGCCGGTCGCCCGACGAAATCCGCCGGATCAATTTCATCCGGCCGGACCGGATGCCCTACGCCACCTGCCTGGGCGACACCTACGACAGCGGCGAATTCGAGGCGCTGATGGACGCGGCGATGGCGCAGGCCGACTGGGCCGGTTTCGAGGCGCGCCGGGCCGAGTCGCTGCGGCGCGGCAAGTATCGCGGCATCGGCCTCGCCACCTATATCGAGCGCTGCGGCGGCGGCCCGCCCGAGGTCGCCGCCGGCAGTTTCGGCGACGACGGGATTCTTACCGTCGCCATCGGGACGATGGACAACGGCCAGGGCCACAAGACGTCCTACGGCCAGATCCTGTCCGGCGAGCTGGGCATCGATATGGAGAATATCCGGATATTCCAGGGCGATTCCGACCGCGCCCCGCCCGGCATGACCGGCGGTTCGCGCTCCGTCCCGGTCGGCGGGTCGGCGATGCTCGGGCTGGCCGCGGCCATCATCGACAAGGGACGGCGGACCGCCGCCGACATGCTGGAAGCCGCCGCCGGGGATGTGGAATATGGCGACGGCGCCTACCGGGTCGCCGGCACCGACCGGGAGGTGGCCCTGTTCGATGTCGCCCGCCGGGCGAAGGAAAACGGCGAACCGCTGGACGACTCCTTCGAACGCACGCCCGAGGCCGACACATTTCCGAACGGCGCCCATGTCGTCGAACTGGAGGTCGACGCCGAAACGGCCGAGATCGAGATCCTGCGCTACACGGTGGTCGACGATTTCGGCGCCGTCATCAACCCGCTGCTGATCGAGGGCCAGGTCCATGGCGGGATCGTCCAGGGGCTGGGGCAGGCCCTGCACGAGTTCACCTGGTACGACCCGGCGAGCGGCCAGCTCGAGACCGGCTCCTTCATGGACTACAACATGCCGAAGGCGGACTATTTCCCGTTCTTCAGCTTCGCCACCCGCAACGTGCGCTGCACGACCAACCCGCTCGGCATCAAGGGCGCGGGCGAGGCCGGCGCGATCGGCGCACCGCCCGCCGCGATCAACGCCCTGGTCGATGCCCTGCGCCCGGTAACCGGAATCGACCATATCGACATGCCGGCGACGCCGCAGGCGGTTTTCCGGCTGCTGAACGGCGCGCGCAAGGCGGCCTAGGCTTGCCGAGGGGCCGGCCGCTGCGCAAACGGATGCCCGCGCCCTGGTGGGCGGCGGCGATCCTGGCCCTGGCCTGGCTGCTGTTTTCCTCGGTTGCGGACGCCGCAACCGCCCCGCCCGCCCCGGCGCCCGAATCCGCCCTTCGGTCCGGACCGGCCAAAAACGTCCTTTCCCCTCTCCGGGCGATCGGCGACGGCATATTGGATGCCAACGTCAACTACGAATACCCGCTGAAGGACGCCATCGCGGCGCACCGGGCCATCGAGAGCGGAACGACACTCGGGGCGACGGTATTGCTTCCGTGAGAATCCGCCCCGCCCGGTTGCAAGGCGTTTGCGCCCGGACCGGTCTGCAAGGCCCTCGGCCAGGCAAGACCCTATCGATCTGATCCGGTGGACCCGGACCGGGCGCCGGACAACTTTCGGGACCTGCATCCGGTTCGGAAGGAAATCTCCGATGCTCGACGCGACCGGGACGCTCAGGACAACAGCACTGACCGAATTGTTCGGCGTCGAAGTGCAGGATTACGACCTGTCGGAGGTCACGACTGAAGAGAATTTTCGGCAGTTGCGGGACTTGTTCGAGGAACATTCGGCCCTGCTGTTTCGCAACCAGTCCCTGACGGACGAGGCCCATATGCGCCTGGCCGGCCTATTCGGCCCGATCGAGGACCGCAAGGCCGATGAGCGCAAGCCCGGCGAGGCCTTCACGGTTCCAGACGTGTCGAACCTGCAGGAGGACGGAACCGTCCGCGCCGAAACGGACCCGCACATGCTGGACCTCAGGTCGAACTTTCTGTGGCATTGCGACAGCACGTTCATGCCGGTTCCGGCCCTGGTCAATATTCTCGCGGCGCGGATCGTGCCTTCGGAAGGCGGCGCAACGGAACTGGCGTCGACCCGCGCGGCCTGGGCCGAGATGCCGCGGGACCTGAAGGCGAAGGTCGAGGGCCGCGGCATCCGGCACCGCTACAGCCATTCCCGCAAGGCGATTTCCGAGGAGCTTTCTCGTTTGCCCAGGTTCCACAAATGGCCCGACCAGCACTGGAAATCGGTCTGGACCAACCCTGCAAACGGGCGCGAGGCGCTTTACATTGCCAGCCACGCCTACCTGGTCGATGGGTATGACGAGCTGGAGAGCGCGACGCTTCTGTCCGAGTTGACGGCCTTCTGCACCCGGCCCCGCTATGTCTATTCGCATCGCTGGCAGGTCGGCGACGTGCTGATCTGGGACCAGCGCGCCGTCATGCACCGCGGCACACCATGGCCGTCCGAGCAGCCCCGCAGGCTTTCCAGCATCTGCTGCAGCGCACGCGAAAGCGACGGCCTGTCCGGCATCAGGATCGGGCCGGCCGATGACCGGCCGCTGCATGGAACGAAACGTATTGAAAAGGGGAGAATCGATCCATGACGAAGGGCAGCGAGCGCTGGACGAATCGGCCCGAGGGCGCGAACTGGGGCGACTTCGGCGACGACGACGAGCTCGGCAGGGTCAATCTCCTGACCGCGGAGAAGGTCCAACGGGCGGCGCGCGAGATCCGGGAAGGCATCAGTTTCTGCCTCAGCCTGCCCCTCGACCGGCCGGCCAGAAGCGTCAACCCGTCCCGCCATCCGCCGCGCCGCTACGCCCTGAACCGCGGCGGCCATCCGCTGTTCAACTTCAGGCTGGAGATCGTCGATCCGTTTTTCACGGACGTCGCCTGCGACGACGCGGTGCTGCTCCATCTTCAGCATTCCACGCAATGGGACGCGCTATGCCATGTCGGCAGCCAGTTCGATGCCGACGGCGACGGCGTCCGCGAGACCATCTACTACAACGGCTGGCGCGGCGGCGAGGATATCGTCGGGGTTCCGGACGGCGCCGAGGCCATCGAGGGGTGCGGGTTCGCCGGGTCCGCCGCGAACCGCCTGGCCATCGACCTGCTCGCCCGGCACGGCATGCAGGGCCGGGGCGTCCTGGTCAACCTCTACGAGAGATACGGCCGGGAGCCTGCGGCCGTGCCGTTTTCCGATTTCGAAACGCTCATGAAAGAACAGGATGTCGTCGTGGAGGAAGGCGATATTCTCTGCCTCTACACCGGCCTCGCGGATGTCATTCTGGAAATGGGCGAACGGCAGGATACCGAGATGCTGCGCGCGTCCTGCTGCTCGCTCGACGGCAACGACCCGGACCTTCTGGCCTGGGTTGCGGAAAGCGGCGTCGCCGCCATCGCGGCCGACAATTACGGCGTCGAATCCTTCCCCTACCGGCGCGTTTACGATCGGAAGAACACGGCAACGCCGGCAAGCGATGCGGAACGGACGCCGATGATCCCGCTGCACGAGCTCTGCCTGTTCAAGCTCGGAATCCCGCTCGGCGAACTCTGGTATTTGGGCGAACTGGCCGAATGGCTGGGCGCACACGGCCGCAACCGGTTCTTCCTGACCGCGCCGCCATTGCGGCTGCCCAAAGCGGCCGGCTCGCCGGTGACGCCGATCGCAACGGTCTGAGACGGGAAGCACCGTTTATCGCATTGCGAATTCGGAACAGGTAGACTGACGGACGACAAACGGAGCCGGCCGTGCCACAGGACAGCGACAGAACACTCCCGAACAGGGTGCCGACGAACGGACAGCTCCTCTCGATGTTCGAGCGGATGCTGACGATCCGGCGGTTCGAAGAACGGCTGGGCGAGGACTTTCATGCCGGAAAGCTGCCCGGCGGTGTGCATCTCTATATCGGCCAGGAGGCGGTCGCCGTCGGGGTGTGCGCCCATCTGGACGACCGCGACCGCATCACCAGTACGCACCGCGGCCACGGGCACTTCATTGCCAAGGGCGGCGATCCCAAACCCATGGTTGCCGAGATCTACGGCAAGCGCGACGGCATCTGCGGCGGCATGGGCGGTTCGATGCACGTCGCCGACGTTTCCAAGGGCATACTCGGCGCGAACGGTATCGTCGCGGGCGGCATTCCGATTGCCGCCGGTGCGGCGCTCGCGGCTCAGCTCGACGGCAACGGGCGCGTCGTCGTCTGCTTCTTCGGCGACGGAGCGGCCAATGAAGGCGTCCTGATGGAGAGCATGAACATCGCCGCGCTGTGGCAATTGCCGCTCATTTTCGTCTGCGAGCACAACGGCTTCTCGGAATTCTCGCCCTCCGACACCGTGACGGCCGGCGAAATCCGGGAGCGCGCCCGCCCGTTCGGAATGCCGGCCGAGTTGGTCGACGGCAACGACCTCGTCGCGGTCTGGCGCGCCGCCGACACGGCCGTCGACCGTGCCCGCACCGGGCAGGGCCCCTCCTTCATCGAGGCCGCGACCTATCGCATCCGCGGGCATCTCGAAGCGGAGGCTCACTTCCTCAGCCGGTCCTACCGGTCCGAGGAGGAGGTCGAGCGATGGCGCCGCAACGATCCGATCGATCGATTGTCCGGGCACCTTCTGTCTTCGGAAATCTGCTCGGAGGCCGAAATTTCCGCGATCGAAGCGAAGATCGGGGAGGCAGTGGAAGAGGCGGCGGCGTTCGCGGAAGCCTCGGACCTGCCGGACGCCGACCGGGCGCCGGCGCTGATGTTCGCCGGCGGTCCCGCGGAAGCGGCGTGATGGCCCGAAAGCGCCTGATCCAGGCGATCAACGATGCGCTGCACGAGGAGATGGCGCGCGACCCGAAGGTGATTCTGTTCGGCGAGGACGTCGAGATCAGCATGTTCGGCGACACCGCCGGACTGCACGAGCGGTTCGGCCCCGACCGGGTGCGCAACACCCCGATCTCCGAGGCAAGCCTCACCGGGATGGCCGTGGGGGCGGCGACCAGCGGCTACCGCGTCGTGCTGCACATGATGTTCGCCAACTTCATCTATACCGGCTTCGACGCCATCGCGAACCAGATGGCCAAACTGCGCCTGATGACCGGCGGGCAGATCGAACTGCCCATCACGATCGTCGCGGGATACGGCGGCGGGCGCTCGACCGCGGCGCAGCATTCGGACACGCCCTACCCGCTGCTGATGAACCTGGGCGGCCTCAACGTCGCGGTGCCGGCGACTCCCAGGGATGCCAAGGGGCTCATGAAGACAGCGATCCGGGGCCGGGATCCGACGGTGTTTCTCGAGGCCGGCGGGCGCGGGGGCGAGAGCGGCGAGGTGCCCGACGAGGAGTATCTGACGCCGTTCGGCGAAGCCGCGGTCGGCCGCGAGGGGACGGACGTCACGATCGTCGCCATCGGATCGATGGTGCGCCCGGCGATGCGTGCGGCCAAGCAGCTCGACGGGCAGGGCATATCGGCCGAGGTCCTCGACTGCCGAACCCTGGTGCCGCTCGACGAGGACGGCATCCTGCGCTCGGTGGCGAAGACCGGGCGGCTGGTCGTAGTCGATGAAGCGCGCGACCGGTGCAGCGCGGCGAGCCACATCGCCGCTGTGGTGGCCGAGCGCGGTTTCGCTTCGCTGGCGGCGCCGATCCGCCGCCTGACGGTCCCCGATACCGCGATGCCCTACGCGCCCGCGGCGGAAAAGCACCTGCTGCCGAACCCGGAGAAGATCGTCGTCGCCGTCTCGGCACTGATGGCCGGCTCGGCGAATTAACCGGACACAGCGATGAGAATCAGGCTGAAGCTCGCTCGGGTCGGGATGAATATGGAGGAAGCGACCATCGTGAAATGGCACAAACAGCCAGGCAACGCTTTCGCGGCGGGCGACATCCTCTACGAGATCGAAACCGAGAAGGTGACCCAAGAGGTCGCGGCGACCGGCGATGGCAGGCTGGTGGAAATTCTGGTCCCGGAAGGCGAAATTGCAGAGGTGGGCGAAGAAGTGTGCGTCGTCGAGACGGCGCCGGTCGCGGCTTAGGTCGGCCGGATACGAAGCCGGGCAAATGCGGGTGTAGATCGATAGCCGAGGCGCCAATGACGACGAACGCACGGATCGCTGCCGTCAACCACACCGGGATCACCGTCTCAGACCTGGATCGCTGGATATTTCTGTTTCGCGATGTTCTGGGGCTGGAGGTAACGGAGAAGTCCCGCCACGGCGGCGCGTTCATCGAAGGCGTGACGGGCGTGCCCGGCGCCATCATCGACATCGCCTACGCGCAATTGCCGGGTCATACGGTCGAACTGCTGCAGTATGTCAAACCGGACGATCGCCGACGGTCGGAGCTGCGGCCCTGCGATGCCGGCTTCCTCCACCTCGCCTTCCAGGTCAACGATCTCGATGCAATCCTGGCGGCGATCGAACCGGCCGGCTTCGCGCCGGTCGAACCGCCGCAGACCGTTCCGGCCGGACCGCGCAAGGGCGCGCGCACCGTCTACACGCGCGATCCCGACGGTGTGGTGCTGGAATTTCAGGAGACCGTGACACAAGCCCGCGCGTCCGGCTCCTGAAACCGCCCCTGTCGACGGACCGGAATTCGGCGCGCGTCTCTCTCCGCTCCCTGTTCCGACGTCCCGCGGCGCTGAGAGTTTACGAGGTGGAATATGGCCGATCGGATATCGAACTCAGTTGCGGCACTGGATGCCGCGCATCATCTGCACGGGTTTTCGGACCTGTCTGCGGTCACCGAAAACTCGCTTTCGGTCATCGACCGCGGCGAGGGCGTGTTCGTCTACGACGACGGCGGCAATCGCTACATCGATTGCACCGCCGGCATGTTCGCGACCGCGCTGGGCTTCAGCGAGAAGGAGCTTGCCGAAGCAGCCTATCGCCAGATGCTCCGCCTGCCGACCTATCACACATTGTTCGAGACGACGTCGCCACCGGCGGCGGCGCTCGTCGACAAAATCGTCGAAATAACGCCGGATAACATCAACCGCGTCTTCCTGGTGAACTCGGGATCCGAGGCGAACGACACCATCGTCAAGCTTGTCTGGTATCGCAATAACGCGCTCGGGCTGCCTGAGAAGAAGAAGATAATCTCGCGCCGCGGAAGTTATCACGGCAACACCGTGGCCGCATCGAGTCTCACCGGAATGGATCGGATGCAGGAAGGCTTCGACACGCCGATCGACAGGTTCCTGAAGGTCGACGGGCCGCACATGTTTCGTGCGATGCAGGACGGGGACACGGAAGCGGACTACGCCGCGCGCCTCCTCGAGCAGCTTGAGACAGTAATTCTAAGGGAAGGACCGGACACGATCGCCGCGATGTTTGTCGATCCGGTGTCGGCATCGGGCGGCATGCAGATATCGCCGGAAGGATATTTCCAGGGGCTGCAGGAAATCCTGAAAAAGCACAATATTCTTCTGGTCGTTGACGAGGTCATCTCGGGCTTTGGGCGTACGGGTAACCTGTTTGCCTGTGAAACATTCGGCCTGAAGCCGGATGTTATGTCGATGGCGAAGGGGCTGTGCTCGGCTTACCTCCCGATCGCCGCCATCGCCATGTCGGAAGCGTTTTTTGACGGGGTCGCCGCACAGGCGTCCCGGGTCGGAATGTTCCGGCAGGCATTCACGACCTCGGGTCATCCAACCGCCTCGGCTGTCGCCCTGCGGAACATCGAGCTAATCGAAGAAAGGGATCTGGTCGGGCATGTGAGGCGCGTCGCACCGCTGTTTCAGAGCGCGCTTTGCGAGCTTGAGACGCATGAGCTGGTGGGAAATGCACACGGGATTGGTCTGGCCGGTGCGGTGGAGCTTGTCGCCGACAAATCGGACATGCGCCCGTTCGGGGCCGAAACGCTTGGCGCGCTGCGGCTGCTGATGCGCCGCTTCGGCCAGCGCCATGGGGTCATTCCGCGGGGCATGGCCGATATCCAGACCTTTGCGCCGCCTCTCATCATCACCGAGGACGAGATCGCACAAATGTTCGCCGGATTCCGGCGGGCGCTCGACGACCTTGCCGAACATCTCGAGGCGACGGGCGCGCGCCATGCATGATGTTCGATCTCACCGGTCGCGCCGCACTCGTGACCGAAGCGTCCGGCGGCTTGGGGCCGGCACTCTTGCCTTGCTCGGACGCCTCAATCGTCATAGCCGGCAAATGCGCTTCGATTATGCCGCCGGGCTCCACGGCATAGCGGACTTCTCGGGCAAGACGTCGGCGCTGCGCACCGGGCGCGGCGAGCGCGTGGACTGCCGCCGACGCGGCTTGCACCCGCACCGGCCCGCCCTTATATCGCCCGCTCGGCCGGTGTGTAGTTCGACCTGGTAGAGCGTTGTCTTCGGGAGGCCGGGGCCGGCGGTTCGAATCCACTCACTCCGACCGGTCTTTTCAACGGGTTAGACCAGTTTCCAACCCTTCGGATATGTGCCGGGACTGCGGCATGGCGCAATGCAGGCGCGACTCGGGGCAAATCCCGCCTTCGCTGCCCCCGCCCGACGCCGCGGCCGGCGCCGGGCCCCTGCGCAACGTCCCGGGACACGCCTCGCACCGCGATTCGCTGTTGCCGGGCGGCGGACGGGCCTTGCAGGAAGGAGTCTCCCTTGTCCACCCGCAATCCCGAGCGCACCAGGGAATCGATCCTGGCGGCGGCGACCGAGGAATTTTCGCAAAACGGGCTCGAAGGCGCGCGGGTCGACCGGATCGCCCGGCGCGCCGGCGTCAACAAGCGGATGCTCTACCATTATTTCGGCAACAAGGAAGATTTGTTCCTCGCCGTCCTGGAAGCCGTCTACCGGGATATCCGTTCCCACGAGCTGGAGTTGAACCTGGAGGCCCTGGCTCCGGCGGACGCGATGCGCGAACTCGTCGAATACACGTTCGACTATTACATCGCGAATCCGCACTTCATCCGGCTGCTCAACAACGAAAACCTGTACGGCGCGCGCCATCTTAAGCGCTCAGGCGAGATTCCGCGCATGCACTCGCCCCTGGTCAGCCTGCTCGCCGGCGTGTTGCGCAAGGGCGAGGCCGACGGCGTTTTCCGCGGCGGCGTCGACCCGGTGCAGCTTTACATTTCGATCGCCGGTGTCTGCTATTTCTACATGTCGAATGCGGATACGCTTTCGACGATTTTCGCCACCGACCTGCGGGCTCCGAAGGCGATCCGTGCCCGCCGCGAGCATGCTGCGGACGTGATCCTCGGCTACCTCCTGGCAGTCCGCAGCGATTGACCCTTTCGTCTCGAAGACCTAGGCTGGAGTAACCAATCGGTTACTAGCGGCAGGCGGCGCAGCGAAAGCGCCGGGACGGCAGGCATGACCCGGCATCGACTCGGGCTGATCATGAACGGCGTAACCGGGCGCATGGGGACGAACCAGCACCTGGTGCGCTCGATCTGCGTCATCCGGGCCGAGGGCGGCGTGCGGCTCTCCAACGGCGACACCGTAGTCCCCGACCCGATCCTGGTCGGCCGCAACGAAACGAAGCTGGCCGCACTCGCCGAAGCCAACGGCATCGGGCGCTGGACGACCGACCTCGACGCCGCCCTCGCCGACCCTGACGACAGCCTGTTCTTCGACGCTGCGACCACGCAGATGCGCAAGGATCTGCTGCTGAAGGCGATCGACGCCGGCAAGGACATTTACACCGAAAAGCCGGTCGCCGAGACGCTCGACGACGCGCTCGCCATTGCCCGCGCGGCGCGCGACAAGGGCGTCAGGGGCGGTGTGGTCCACGACAAGCTCAGCCTGCCGGGCCTGATCAAGCTGCGCACGCTGCGGGACACCGGCTTCTTCGGCCGCATCCTCTCGGTGCGCGGCGAGTTCGGCTACTGGGTGTTCGAGGGCGACCGGGAGCCGGCGCAGCGGCCGTCCTGGAATTACCGCAACGCCGATGGCGGCGGCATCATCCTCGATATGCTGTGCCACTGGCGCTATGTGCTCGACCATACGATCGCGCCGGTCCGGGCGGTCTGCTGCCACGGCGCGATCCATATTCCGCAGCGTTGGGACGAGGCCGGCGAACCCTACGACGCCGATGTCGAGGACGCGGCCTACGCCCTGTTCGAGCTGGAGGGCGGCATCGTCGCTCAGATCAACTCCTCCTGGTGCACCCGGGTGCGGCGGGACGATCTGGCGACCTTCCATGTCGACGGCACCCACGGCTCCGCCGTCGCCGGGCTGACCCGCTGCCTCGTCCAGCCCCGGGACGACACGCCCAAGCCGGTGTGGAACCCGGACGTGCCCCAGACCATCGATTTCCGCGCCGGCTGGCAGGAGGCGCCCGACGACCGGGCCTACGAGAACGGCTTCAAGACCCAATGGCAGGATTTCATCCGCCACCTCTACGAGGAGGCGCCGTGGGACTACACCTTCCTCTCCGGCGCCAGGGGCGTCCAGCTTGCCGAACTCGGCTACCACAGCTGGCACGAGCGGCGCTGGGTCGACGTGCCGGATCTGGAGCTCTGAGCGTGCCTTCGGTCGACCTGCCGACGAGCGACGGCCGGATCGAGGCCTACCGTCTGTCGCAGCCGCTGACCTATGAACCGGCGCGCGCCGACGCCCTGCCCCGCGTCGCCTACGCCGCCGCCCATGTCGTCAACGATCCGCGCGCCGACGCCGACCCCTGGCTCGACACCGCCCTCGACTGGGAAGCGACGCTGGCTTACCGGGAGCATCTGTGGTCGCTCGGCCTCGGCGTCGCGGAAGCCATGGACACCGCGCAGCGCGGCATGGGGCTGGACTGGCCGACGTCGCACGAGCTGATCCGGCGCTCGGTCGCCGCTTCAAAGGCGCGGGACGGCGGCGGGCTGATCGCCTGCGGCGCCGGCACCGACCATCTGGCGCCCGGCCCGGATATCGGCGTCGACGACGTGATCCGCGCCTACGAGGACCAATGCGAGGCGGTCGAGGCCGCGGGTGGGCGGATCGTCCTGATGGCGAGCCGGGCGCTCGCCGCCTGCGCCGAAGGCCCTGCCGACTACGAGAAAGTCTACGGCCGCATCCTCTCCCAGGTGCGCGAGCCGGTCCTGATCCACTGGCTGGGCGAGATGTTCGATCCCGCGCTGGACGGCTACTGGGGCGATGCCGACCATATGGCGGCGATGGAGGTCTGCCTGTCGATCCTGGCGGCTCATGCGGAGAAGATCGACGGCATCAAGATTTCCCTGCTCGACGACGGCAAGGAGATCGCCATGCGCCGCCGCTTGCCGCCGAGCGTGCGCATGTATACCGGCGACGACTTCAACTATCCGGCGCTGATCGCAGGCGACGCGGAGGGCTTTTCCCACGCCCTGCTCGGCATCTTCGACGCCATCGCCCCGGCGGCCAGCGCGGCCCTGCTCGCCATGGCGCGGCAGGACATGGACGGCTATTTCGCGACCCTGGCGCCGACCGTGCCCCTGTCGCGCCACATCTTCCGCGCGCCGACGCGCTTCTACAAGACCGGCGTCGTCTTCATGGCCTATCTGAACGGCCACCAGGACCATTTCACCATGGTCGGCGGCCAGGAGAGCGCGCGCTCGACCCTGCATCTGAGCGACTTGTTCCGCCTCGCCGACAAGGCCGGCCTGCTGCGCGACCCGGACGCCGCGGCGGCGCGCATGGCCGCGGTGCTGGCGGTGCGCGGCGTCGCCTGAAGCTCGAAGCGGACCGGGATACAGGCGGGCGATGCGCGACTTTTCCGGCGATACCGCGCTGCTGTCGCTCAACACGGCGACGGTGCAGGCCCAGTGGACCCTGGCGCAGTGCATCGAGGGCTGCGCCCGGCATGGTATCGGCGGCATCGCGCCCTGGCGCGACAAGCTGGCGGAATGCGGCACCGAGCGGGCCGCCCGGCTGATCCGGAACGCCGGCCTGCGCGTCACCGGCCTGTGCCGGGGCGGCATGTTTCCGGCCGCGACCCCGGCAGGGCGCAGGGCCGCGCTGGACGACAACCGCAGGGCGGTGGACGACGCCGCGGCCATCGGCGCCGAATGCCTGATCCTGGTTGTCGGCGGCCTGCCCGAAGGCTCGAAGGACATTGCCGGCGCCCGAAGGCAGGTCCACGACGGCATCGCCGCGCTGCTGGATCACGCCCGCGCCGCTGGCATGCCGCTCGCCATCGAGCCGCTGCACCCGATGTACGCCGCCGACCGCGCCTGCGTGAACACGCTGAGGCAGGCCAACGACCTGTGCGACGCGCTGGGTGACGGCGTGGGAGTGGCGGTCGATGTCTACCATGTCTGGTGGGACCCCGATCTGGAAGCGGAGGTCGCACGCGCCGGGGCCGCGGATCGGATTCTCGGCTTCCATGTCAGCGACTGGCTGGTGCCGACGGCCGATCTGCTGCTCGACCGCGGCATGATGGGCGACGGCGTCATCGACATTCCGAAGATTCGCGGCTGGGTCGAGGCGGCGGGTTATAGCGGAGCGTCGGAGGTCGAGATATTCTCGAAAGACAACTGGTGGCGGCGGGAGCCGGACGAGGTGCTGGCGACCTGCATCGAACGCCACCGGAGCGCGGTATAACGGCGATGGCGCGGACAATCGCAGATATCCCGGACGCGGCGCTGGCGCGCTTCCGAAAGGGCACGGCGATCCCGGCCCACCCCCTGGCGCTGACCGCGGCCCGGGCGCTGGACGAGACCCGGCAGCGGGCGCTAAGCCGCTACTATATCGACGCCGGCGCGGGCGGACTGGCGGTCGGCGTGCACACCACCCAGTTCGCGATCCGCGAGGCCGGGCTGTACGAGCCGGTATTGCGCCTCGCCGGCGAAACGGCGGCCGATCGGGCCGATGGACCGCTTTTCCTCATCGCCGGGGTTGCCGGTCGCACCGGACAGGCCGTCGCCGAGGCGCAGGTCGCCGCCGGCCTGGGCTATCACGCGGTCTTGCTCAGCCTCGCCGCATTCCGGGGCGCATCCGAAGACGAACTGATCGCCCATTGCCGGCGGATCGGGGAGGAAATGCCGGTGGTCGGCTTCTATCTGCAGCCGGCGGTCGGCGGCGTGCCGCTGCCCTTTTCCTTCTGGCGGCGTTTCGCCGAACTGGACGCCGTCGTCGGCATCAAGATCGCGCCCTTCGACCGCTACGGAACGCTCGACGTCGTGCGCGGCGTCGCCGAGGCCGGCGCCGAGGACAGGATCGCCCTCTACACCGGCAACGACGACAATATCCTGCTCGACCTGCTGACACCCTGGCGCCTGAAGCGCGGCGACAAAACGGTGGACCTGCGCATCGCCGGCGGCCTGCTCGGCCATTGGAGCGTGTGGGTCAAGTCGGTCGTGACCCTGTTGGACCGGGTCCATGCCGCGGCCGGCGCCGACCGGGTCGACCGGGACCTGCTGGCGCTCGCCGGCCAGATCACCGACTGCAACGCCGCCTTCTTCGACGTCGCCAACGATTTCCGCGGCTGCATCGCCGGGATGCACGAGGTGCTGAGCCGGCAGGGCCTGCTCGAAGGCATCTGGTGCCTCGATCCGGACGAGAGTCTGAGCCCCGGCCAAGCTGCCGAGATCGACCGGGTCTGCCGCGCCTATCCGCATCTCAACGACGATTCCTTTGTCGCGGAAAATCTGGAAAGATGGCTGGCGCCCTGAGCCGGCCGGCCAGGGCCTGAGAAGAGCCCGGCCGGGACCGGAGGACGCCGAAAGGAGGCGCGACATGGGACCGGGACTTTCCGCCCAAACGATCTGGCGCTGGACCGCTATCGTCCTCGTCCATCTGGCGGTCGTGCTGATCTGGTACATCGCGGTCGAGGTCGGCGAGGTGCCGAAATTCGTCCTGGCCTCGCCCCAGGAAACCCTCCTGTCGCTGTTCGACACCTATCCCTGGTTCCACAACACCATGGTGACGACGGCGGAAATCTTCGGCGGCTATTTCCTGGCCGTTGTCGTCGGCGTCGGCCTCGCCCTGCTGTTCTCCTGGTTCCGCACCGTGGATACCCTGCTGATGCCGCTGGTCGTCAGCCTCAACATGATCCCCAAGGTGGCGCTCGGGCCGCTGATCATCGTCTGGTTCGATTACGGCATCCAGACCAACATCATCATCGCCTTTTCGATCAGCTTCCTGCCGATCCTGATCACCACGGCCCGCGGCCTGCGCGAGGTCGAACCCGACCTGATCGACCTGGTGAGGACCCTGCGCGCCACGCGGCGGCAGATTTTCGTCAAGATCCAGCTGCCCGGCTCGCTGCCCTACATCTTCTCCGGCATGAAGGTGGCGGTCGTGCTCGCGGTCGCCGGCGCCGTGGTCGGCGAGATCATCGCGTCGGATTCCGGCCTCGCCTACCTGATCGGCCAGGTCCAGGTGACGCTGGATACGGCGGCGATGATGATGGCGGTCATCCTGATCACCCTGGTCGGCGTGGCGCTCTACCTGATCGTGCTGGGCCTCGAGCGGCTCGTCGTGGTGCGCGACGCCCGGGTCGAGACCGTATGACCGCACAACCGGCCAGCGGCGGCGAGCCCTTCATCCGTCTCGTCGGCGTCAAGAAGGTGTTCCGCGCCCGCCGCGAGGAATTCCTGGCGGTCTCCGACGCGACCTTCGACGTCAACGAGGGCGATCTGGTGTCCATCGTCGGGCCGTCGGGCTGCGGCAAGACCACCCTGCTCAAGATCGTCGCCGGCCTTTTCCCCCACGACGGCGGCACGCTGGAGATCGGCGGCGCCGGCAGCGATTTCGATCCGGCGCGCGACGTCGGCATGGTGTTCCAGCAGCCGCTGCTGCTGAAGTGGCGGCGGGTGCTGGAAAATGTGTTGCTGCCCGCGGAGATTCTCGGCCTGCCGATGGGCGAGGCGCGCGAGCGCGCCCGCGGGCTGATCGACATGGTCGGCCTCGCCGGCCACGAGCAGAAATATCCCTACGAACTCTCCGGCGGCATGCAGCAGCGCGCCGCCATCGCCCGGTCTCTCGTCCACGATCCGCGGCTGATCCTGATGGACGAGCCGTTCGGCGCTCTCGACGCGCTGACCCGCGAGCGCATGAACCTGGAGCTGCTGCGCATCTGGGAACAGAGCCGCAAGACCATCCTGTTCGTCACCCACGGCATTGCGGAAGCGGTATTCCTCGGGACCAGGGTGGTGGTGCTCACCGCCGGCCCGGCGCGCATGGCCGACCGGATCGACATCGACCTGCCCCGGCCGCGCACCCTCGACATGAAGACCCACGAACGCTTCGGCGCCTACGCCCGCCACATCTACCACCTGCTCGGCGTCGAATGAGGCAGGGCGGCAGGTCCGCTCCGCCGACAACACGCCGACAACACGCCGACAACACGCCAACAACACGGTTGTCGCCTGCCCCGGCGCGGCGTAAGATTTTTTTACCCGGTTGGTTACTTACGGGAGGAAACGCGGTCGTGCAGACGATGGCTCGCCCTGCAACCGGTCAGGGCCTTGCACGCGCGACCGGGAAATCGGTTCGAACCGGCAGCAAGATGAGGATCGTCATGATTGGGCGAAATTCAGTGGCAGCGCTGGCCGTAGCCGCGGTCGGCAGCATGGGCGCGGCGCAGGCCGGCGCCGCGGAAAAGGTCGATTTCATTCTCAACTGGATCGCCGGCGGCGACCACGCACCCTACTACTACGCCAAGAAGATGGGCCTGTACGCCAAGGCGGGCATCGACCTGAACATCCAGCAGGGCAAGGGCTCGTCGATGTCGTCGCGCCGCACCGGCGCCGGCAAGAATCCGATCGGCTTGGCCGATCTCGGCACCGCGCTGGTCACCATGGGCAAGGGCGCCCGCATGGTCGCGGTGATGAACGTCTACGCCAACTCACCCTATGGTATGTACTGGCTGAACAGCTCCGGCATCAAGGGCCCGAAAGACTTTGCCGGCAAGAAGATCGGCAATCCGCCGTGGGACGCGGCGCGCCAGATGTGGCCGGCGCTGGCCAAGAAGGTCGGCGTCGACCCGGCAACGGTGAAATGGGTCAACATCCAGCCGAACGCGAAGCTGGCGGCGCTCAAGGCCGGATCGATCGATGTCACCACCTCCTTCTACAACATCCACCACATCTTCAAGCGGGTGCTGGGCAAGGACATGGGCTTCTTCCCGTGGAGCAAATACGGCATCAACCCCTACGGCAACTCGATCATCGTCAACATGGATTACCTGAAGAAGAACAAGAAGACGGTGGCGGCGTTCGTTTCGGTGACGCAGAAGGCCTTCCAGACCTGCGTCAAGACTCCGGCGCCCTGCATTGCGGCGCTGGTCGAGGCCAACAAGGGCCTCAAGACCGCCAACGAGACGGAAAACTGGGGCCTGGTGACCGAGCTGATGAGCGACAAGTTCTCGCGCACGGTCGCGCTCGGCTATTTCGATCCGGCGCGGATGAAGTCCGACCACGAACTGGTCAACACCTACTTCAAGATCGAGACCAAATACCCCATCGAGGAGCGCTACACGAACGAGTTCCTCGACCGCGACATCAAGATGCCGAAGATCGACCGCAAGTCCGCATTCGATTGACCGGTTTCCCGCCCGGCGGCGGCCCGGCCGGACCGGTCCGGGACCGGACCGCCGCCGAAGTGGGCGCATGGACGATACCTACGACGCCATTATTCTGGGGGCGGGCCATAACGGCCTGATCCTCCAGGCCTACCTGGCGCGCGCCGGGCTGGCGACCCTGGGGGTCGAACGCCGCAGCGAAGCCGGCGGCGGCCTCGCCGCCCTGGAAGATCCGCTGGCTCCGGGACTGATCCACAATACGCACGCCTTCTTCCTGCGGGCGATTACCGGCATGCCCTGGTACCGGGACCTCGACCTGGAGGGCCACGGCGCCCGGATGATCGAACCGGAACTGAACGTCGCGATGCTGACGCGCGACGGCGGCGCCCTGGAGTGGTGGACCGATATCGACCGCACGGTGGCGTCCTTCGCCGAATTCAGCGCGCGCGACGCCCGGACCCTGCGGCGCTGGTTCGACGAATTCGGCCCGGTCGTCGAGCGCATCCTGATCCCGGAGGCGACATCGCCGCCGATCCCGCCCGACAAGCGCCGCGCCCTGCTCGAACGGAGCCCCGAGGGCCGGCGGCTGCTCGAGGTCAGCGCCCTCAGCCCGCTCGAATTCGTGCACCGGGAATTCGAGAGCCCGGTCATCCAGGCCGGGTTGCTGTTCTTCAACGGCCTGCGCGAGGTCGACCTGCGGATTCGCGGCTTCGGACACCATATCGCCTTCCTGCTCGCCAACCCGTCCAAGGCGCAGATGTCGGCCGGCGGCAGCGCCGCGCTCGGCAGGGCTCTGGCCGCGGCGGTGACGGCCGCGGGCGGGCGCATCGCCGCCGGCGCCGAGGCAACGCGCATTCTGGTCGAGGGCGGCCGGGCCGTCGGCGTCGAGACGGCGGACGGCCGTAGCTATCGCGCGCGCCTGCTGGTCGCCTCCTCGCTCAATCCGCAGCAGACCTTCCTCGACCTGATCGATGCCGAGGCCCTGCCCGGCACCTGGCGCGACAAGGCGGCGGCCTTCCGCTACAACCTTCTGGCGCCGCTCTTCGCCCTCAACCTGACGCTCGAGGCGCCGCCGGCCTACGCCGCAGCGGCCCGCTACCCCGAACTGGCCCGGCCCTTCATGACCATTCTCGGCCTCGATCACATCGACCGCTTCGACGAGATCGTCCGCCATCACGAGGCCGGAACCGTTCCGCCGACCGTCATGTGGGGCACCTGCCCGACGCAATTCGATGCCAGCCAGTCCGCCGGCGGCAAGCACGCCGCCTTCATGTGGGAGAAGCTGCCCTACGCCCTGCACGGCGACCCGGCGAACTGGGATGCCGCCCGCGACGCCCACGGCGCGGCGATGCTCGACCTGTGGGAGGACTACGCGCCGGGCCTGCGCGACTCCGTGGTCGGGTCCTTCACGCGCAGCCCGCTCGATATCGTGCGCGATTTTCCCAACATGGCCGAGGCCGACCTGCTGGTCGGCGCCTTTACCGACGGGCAGATCGGCTACCGCCGGCCGTTCGAGGGCGCAGGCGATTACCGCACCTGCATCGAAGGCCTGTATCTCTGCGGATCGTCCTCCCATCCCGGCGGCAACATCACCGGTCTGCCGGGCTACAACGCCGCGCAGACGATCTTCCGCGACCTGGGACTGGCCGGCGACTGGCTCCCTGCTCCGGCCGCCGTGCGCATCGCCGAACTCGCAGCCTGAGTTACCCGAGCTCCGGCCCGGCAATGGCGTAGAGCAGACTCGAATCGTCAAATCCGGAGTCGCGGCCGCGTATCATGCGGATGTAGGGACGCTGCAGGGCGAAGCCGCAGGCTTCCAGCCACCGGACGAAGCCGCTCCGGACGTCGGCGACGTCGATAAAGACCGGCCCCGTCACCGCGTCGAACGCGGCGGCCGCGAGCGATTGTGCCGCCGCGTCGTCGGCCGCGGCCAGCGGGCCGATCTGGACCGCCTCGCGCCCGTCGCGCGCCAGCACATAGCCGGCCGGCCGGCCCTCGCGCCACGCGCCGAAGGCGGCGCCGGGCTGCCGGCGGCGCAAATGGAACAGCAGTTCCAGCCGGTCGGCGCCGAACAGGCGGCGGTCGGGCGCTGCGAACCGGGTCAGGTCGGCTGCCTCCAGCGGGCGCACGCTCAGTGCGTCATGCAGAATGCTGGGCAGCGTGGGCGGGGCCTCGGGCGCCGCCGCTTCAACCCTTTCGGCCTGGTAACGCGCCAGGCGCCAGACGTCCCTGAAGCCGATCCGCCGGTAGACCTCGCGCCCGTCCGGCGTCGCGTCCAGGCCCGGTATCCGCCCGGCGGCTTCCTGGCGTTGCACCACCGCGTCCATCAGCCGGGTGGCGATGCCCTGCCGGCGCCAGCCGGGTGCCACCAGCACCAGGCAAACCCAGGCAAACCGGCCGTAGGGCAGCGCCATGGCGGTGCCGATCAGCGTGTCTTCGGAGTCAAGCACGCCGACGCCCGCACCGTGGGCGAGGATATAGCGCCAGTCCTCCACCGTCTGGTTCCAGCCGATCAGGGCGGACAGGCCGAACCCGGCTTCGGCATGAGCGGGTGACAGATCGATCTGACGGAGCGTTTCCGCCGACGCCGCCATGGCTAGAACGCGCCGTCGCGGCTGGCGAATTCGGTCGGTTTGCCATAGGCGCTGCCGCCGGTCTGCAGCCAGTCGGCCATCCAACCGACCATGGTGAACAGCGGCACCGACGGATTGCCGAACAGGCGCGTCGCCTCGCCGGCGTTGACGAGCCAGCACCGGTCCGATTCCGTCCCCTCGAATACCGGTTCCCGGCCGAAGCGCTCGCCGAAAGCCAGGGCGAGGGCGCGCACGCTGGCGGTTTCCGGGCCCGATACGTTGAGCGGCGTCGCCGGCGCCGTGCAATGGGCCAGGCAGCGCAGGACCTGGCTGTTGGCGTCGCCCTGCCAGATCACGTTGACATTGCCGGTCGTCAGGTCGACCGGCTGCCCTGCCAGCACCTTGCTGCCGATGTCGTGCAGCACGCCGTAGCGCATGTCGATGGCGTAGTTGAGCCGGACGATGCGGCCCGGCGTGCCGTATTTCTCCGAGAAATGCTCGAACATGCGCTCGCGGCCCAGGCAGCTCATGGCATATTCGCCCATCGGCCCCGGCGGATCGGTCTCGCGCGAGCCACCTTCCGCAACCCGGGCGAAGGGATAGACGTTGCCGGTGGAGAAGGCGACGATCCGGCTGTCCCGGAAGGTCTCGGCCGCGATCGCGGGCATCGCGACATTCATCGCCCAGGTGAGCGACAGCGCGCCGGCCGTGCCGAACTTGCGCCCGGCCATGAAGATCACGTTCGGGCATCGCGGCAGCGCCGCCACCGCGCTACGGTCCAGCAGATCGCAGGCTATGGTTTCGACTTGCCAGGCCGCGAGCTTTTCTCTGACCGCCGGATCGGAGAAGCGCGCGACGCCGATCACCCGCCGGTCCGGCGCGGCGCGCTTGGCGAGCCGCGCCAGCGTCGGCCCCATCTTGCCGCCGACGCCGAGGATCAGCAGATCGCCTTCGACCGATTCCAGATCGCGCACCAGCGCGGCCGAGGGCCGCGTCATGAACTCTTCGAGCGCCGCTTCGTCGGCGAATCCCGCGGGCAGACCGGCCACGTCGTTCCCTGTCATGGTTCCGTCTCTTTCCGGCTCCCGGACCGGGCGGATCGGCCCGGCGCTGCCCGGTTTCCAGGCTGTTTCGGGCCGTTTCCGGGCCGCTTCGATTGTACCGCCCGCGGAATCCTGCCATTCTGGCCGGGCTTTGGGAATAGGCAGCAGAGGGCGGCCATGAATGCCGAAAGCCCGCGAATCCGAACGACCGTCGTCGGCTCCTATCCGGTGCCGGACTGGCTGATCCAGTGTCCGTCGGAGCAGGCGCTGGCCGACGCCACGCGGGTCGTGCTGCACACCCAGGAACTGGCGGGCATAGACCTGGTGTGCGACGGCGAGCTCTACCGTTTCGACCCGAACCATCCCGAGACCAACGGCATGATCGAATATTTCGTCCGGCCGATGGCGGGGGTGGCGACGGATATCGGCTTCGACGAACTGACCCGCTACCGCGCGCAGCCCGGCATGCAGTTCCGCAGCCGGCCGCCCGGCGTCGTCACCGGTCCGGTCGGCGCGGGATATCTCGACCTGCCCGGCGCGTGCCGGATAGCCCGGCGACTGACCCGCAAGCCGCTGAAGTTCACGCTGACCGGGCCGCACATGCTGGCCAAGACGCTGATCGACCGCCATTACGCGGACACGCCGGCTCTCGCCCTGGCGATCGCCGATGTGCTCGCCGAACAGGTCCGTCATGTCGATGCCGACGTGGTGCAGGTCGACGAGGCCAACCTGCCGGGCGCGCCGGAGGAATGGCAGTGGGCCGCCGACGCGATCAACCGGGTGCTCGACGCGGTAGACGGCCTGCCGGCGGTTCATCTCTGTTTCGGCAACTATGGCGGCCAGTCGATCCAGAAGGGCAGCTGGGACCGGCTGATCGACTATCTGAACGCGCTCCATGCCGACCATATCGTGATGGAGGTTGCCCACAGGCCGCCGGAAGAGCTGGCCGCCTTCCGGGGCCTGCGCCCGGAGATCGGCTTCGGCCTCGGCGCGATCGACATCAAGACCACCGAAATCGAAAGCGCCGACCGGGTGGCCCGGGCCATCGAACGGGCCGAGACGCTACTCGGCGAAGGCCGGGTGCGCTACGTCCACCCGGACTGCGGCTTCTGGATGCTCAAGCGCTCCGTCGCCGACGCCAAGATCCGCGCCCTGGTCGAGGGCCGGGACCTGTACGAGGGCCGGCGCAGCGCAGCGGCGGCCTGAGCCTGTCTTTGCGGACAGAGTGAAGAATCGGTGAATTCCGCCGGGTTGGGTGGGCCCTCGCCGGAGCGAACCGCTTTGGATTACGAAACCGGCATTCAGGCGAAACGCGTGCCGAGTTGCGGAAGCAGGGCTATCGTCCGAAACCCATCAATCCCGGCAGCCAGAGGCTGATCGAAGGCACCAGCAGCATCAGGATCAGGCCGGCCACCATGAGCACGGCATAGGGTACGGTCCCGCGGATAACCTCGCCCAGCGGGGCGCGCGTAATTCCCCGTATGACGAACAGGTTGATGCCCACCGGCGGGGTGATCAGCGCCAGTTCAAGATTGATCATCAGAAGAACGCCGTACCAGACCGGGCTGATGCCCAGGTCGACCATTACCGGGAAGATGATCGGCGTCGTGATCAGGATGATCGCGATGGTTTCGAGGAACATGCCGAGGACGAAAATCACCAGCATGACCGCGATGATGAATTCGACCGGTGTCAGCCCCGCCCCGGTCGTGGCCGCCACCAGTTCGTTGGGCAGCCGCATCACCGTGACTGCATGCCCGAACATCCCGGCGGCCGCCACGATCATGAACAGCATGGCGCTGATCCTGACCGTGTCGTAGGCGCAGTCGTACAAATCCTTCCAGCCGAAATTCCGGTAGGCCAGCACCGCTACGAGCAAGGCGAGGATGGCGCCGATGGCAGCCGCCTCCGACGCGGTGAAGACGCCGAAATAGATGCCGCCGAGAACCAGCGGCGGCATGACCAGCGCCCAGAAAGAAGCGCGGATCGCTACAAGCGCTTCGCGGGCGGTCGCCCGTTCTCCCCGTTGCGCCCCGCGCGGGCCGAGATTGCTGGCGACGCACCACAGGGCGAACAGCGTGGCGACGATCAGGCCGGGGATCAGGCCGGCGGCAAAGAGCGCGCCGATCGACGCTTCGGTAACGATGGCGTACAGGATCATCGGGCCCGATGGCGGAATCAATATGCCCAGCGTGCCGCCGGCGGCCACCACACCCAGCGCAGCGCGCGAGGGATAGCCGTAGCGGTTCATCTGGGGAATGGCGCTGGTGCCGATCGTCAGCGCCGTCGCGGCCGACGATCCCGAGATGGCGGAGAAAACGGTGCAGGACATGACTGTGGCCACGCCGAGCCCGCCGGGCAGATGGCGGACCAGGGTATGCGCCGTCCGGTACAGGTCGTCGACGATCCGCGCCCGGATCATGATGTAGGCCATAAAAGCGAACAGCGGGATCGTCGCCAGCAGGTTGATATTGAGCTTGCCGAAAACGGTGTCGGCGACGCCGCTGAAGCTGCCCTCGACCAGCAGCATGATGACGATCGAGGTGAGGCCGATCCCGGCGAAGACCGGGACACCGGTCAGCAGCAGCAGGACGAGGCCGCCCAGAACGACGACGAGGGAAATCACCGCCGGATCAGTCGATGCGGCTGCGGTCGACTGCCGGGAAGCCCGCCAGCGCCCGGATCAGCGCCATCGCCGCCGCCACGATCAGCATCGCGGCACCCAGCACTATGGCGGATTGCGGAATCCACATCCCTATTTCCAGATAGCCCTCCGATACCAGGCCCATGGCGTGGACGCCGAGCACCGCGTCGACAGCATCCGCCAACAGGACGATCCCGAACGCGATCGCCGCCAGCATTCCCCAGATCGCAACCAGTCGCTGGCCGGGCGGCCCGAGGCGTCCCACGAGCAGATCGACGTTGATATGGTCGCCGCGGCGCAGCGCTTCGGCCACGCCGACCATGACCAGGGAAACGACCAGGTATCCGGACAGTTCGTCGATCCAGGTGATCGGAACGCCCAGTACATAGCGCCAGAAGACGCTGTAGCCGGTCAGAACCGTGAGCAGGAGAACTCCGACGACCCCGACGATGACCAGCAGGAAGGCAAGCCGGCCGAGCCAGCGGTCGGCTGCCCGCAGGACCGGCCCGGCCCCCGCCAGCGGATCGGGGGCCGGGCTTTCGTCCGGACCGGATTGAGTCATACCGTTCGCCGTTCGGCCCGTCCGGCGTATGCCGGACCGGCTATTTGCCCAGGATTTTCATCAACTTCTTGCCGGTTTCGCCGGTAGAGCCATCGAAGGCCTTGTCGAACGCCGGCGCCATGACCTTTTTCATGGCAGCGATTTCGGCCGCTGTGTGGATGTGGACGATCATGCCCTTTGCCTTGAGCTGGCCGGGCGCCTTGGCAGCTGTTGCATCCGAAACGTCCACGGCCCACTTGCCCAGCTTCGCGCCGGCGGTCGCGAGCGCCTGCTTCTGCGCCGCGTCCAGGCCGTCGTACCATTTCGGGTTGACGTAGGCGTGGAAGAACACGCTGAACAGCGGCGAGACGGTGACGTATTTCTGAACCTCGTAATATTTCCGGGAATAGGCCGCGGAAATGTCGGTGAGCCCGGCATCGATCACGCCGGTCGCCAGCGCCTGGTAGACCTTGCTCCCGGACATGGCCGACGGCGCGGCGCCCAGAGCACGCAAGCCGTTATCCACCAGCTTGTTCAGGCCGCGGATTTTGACGCCCTTGAAGTCGTCGGGCTTGATGAGCGGCTTGTCTTTCGAGGTGTAGGCCGACATGCGGGTGATGAACATCCAGGCGACGTTGCGCACGCCCTTCTTGAGCATGGCGGCTTCGAGGATCTTCGCCGCCTCGGACTCGTGGAATTTCTCGAGCAGCGCCCGGTCCGTAAAAGTGTAGGGACGAAGCGTGACGTTCATTTCCGGAATGGTCCCGCCCCACTGGAAGTTCACCGAAAAGGCGCACTCTATGTTGCCGCGAGCGACGGCCGGAATGTTCTGCTTGGCGTTGCGCAGCGAATTGGCGCCGTAAACCTGGACCTTCAGCGTGCCCTTCGACTGGGCCTCGATTTCCTTGGCCCAGCGCGCGATCAGCTTGGCGCCGTGGTGGCGCGGCGGCAGTTGATGGCTGCACCGCATGGTCTGTTCGGCGGCGACCGCAGCCGGCGCAGCCATGAACGCAGGCGCGACGGCCGCACCGGCGAGGATCAGTACTGTCTTTTTCATTCCTTCCTCCTTGAAGACGATTTTCTCCGTTTGCCCTCCGGCACCCCGTTCAGACGGGCTGTGCCGCGGGCGAACTCTCCAGGCCGAGCGGCAGGCCGGCCTTTTCCAGGGCGCCGTAGAAGGTCTCTCCCGGCATTTCTTCGGCCTGAACCTTCCGCAACGCGATCAGTTTCCGGACGTCGATCCCGGTATCGATTCCCTTCGTCCGGCACAGGAATGCCAAATCCTCGAACACGATGTTGCCGGTCGCTTTCGGAGCCGCCGGACAGCCCCCCAGTCCGCCGAGCGAACCGTCGATCAGCGTGGCGCCCTCGTCGAGGGCGGCCGACGCGTTGGCGAGGCCGAGGCCGCGGGTATCGTGCAGGTGGACGCCAACAGGCCGGCCGTCTGCCATGGTCCGGACGGTCCGCACCATGTCGGCGACCTGCCGCGGACCGGCGTAGCCGACCGTGTCGGCGATGCTGACGATATCGGCGCCGGCGTCGAGGCCCAGTCCGACCAGGCGGTAGACATCCGCCGGATCGACCCGGCCTTCGATCGTGCAGCCCAAGGCGTTCGAAATGCCGAGGGCAACGACCGGCCGATGGGCCGAGCCTTCGCGCAGCCGACAGATTTCCGCCACGACGCCGAGCGCTTCTTCGCGTGTGCGGCGGACATTGCGCAGACTGTGCGATTCCGTGGCGGAAACGACGCAATCCAGTTGGGGCGCCGGGGTCTCCAGGGCATCCGCGGCGCCGCGCACATTCAGGGTCAGGACGGTCGCTACCGCACCGGGCAGACCGTCGATGAAGCCAACGATGTCCCGCACATCCGCGAACTGCGGATGGCGCGCCGGCGGCAGGAAGGAACCCGCGTCGAAATAGCGGACGCCGGCGGCATATTCCGCCTCTATCCAGCGCTTTTTGCCTTCGGTCGAGGGAAAGGACGCGGTCAGCTGGAGGCCGTCGCGCAGCCCCACTTCGCGCAGTGCGACCCGGCCGTCGGGATACAGGCCGGACAGGTTTGCGGCGGTCATGCCGCTTCCGCCCGGCTTCGCGCCAGATCGTCGATTTCGCCGGCCGAATAGCCGAGCGACGTCAGCACGGCTTCGGTATCGGCGCCGAGCACCGGTACGTCCGATTGCGCCGACAGGCCGATCCCGTCGAACTCGATCGGCAGGGACGGAGTCCGGAACGGTGCGCCGTCGGAATTGCGCGACGACGTCAGACCGCCCGGCCGGTTGACATGCGGATCCTCGTACATGTCCTGCGGCCGGTTGATCGGCGAATAGGGAATGTTCGCGCTGTCGAACAACCGGCAGAGTTCGTCGAGCGGCCGGACGGTCAGCGCCTCGGTGAAGCGTGGCAGGAACCCGCCCCGACCGGCTATCCGGCCCATTTGGGATTGCAGCGCCGGGTCCGCCAGCAGATCGTCGAAACCGAACATGCGGCAGGCCGCCTGCCAATGACCGTCGGTAACGACGGCAAGAAAAATTTGCCGTCCGTCCGAAGTATCGAAGACATCGTAGACCGGCCAGGAGAAATCCCGCTCCGGCATCGGCGGCGACGCCGTGCCCGACAAATCGAAATGCACCATATGCTGCGCGACGAGGAACAGGCAGTTTTCGAACAGGCCGACGCGCACCTCCTGCCCCTCTCCGGTCCGCGCCCGCTCAAGGAGCGCCGCCAGAATGCCGACAACGCCGTGAATGCCGCCCATGATGTCGTTGGCCGAAGAGCCCATGCGCAGCGGCCGACCCGACGGCCCGGTCATATAGGCCATACCGGTCGCCATCTGGACGACTTCGTCCAGCGCCGGACGATGGGCATAGGGGCCGCCGAGAAACCCCTTGTGCGCAGCAGTGATGAGGCGCGGGAATTTGCGGCGCAGCGTGGCATGGTCGACGCCCATGCGCGCCAGAGTCTCGTCGCGGAAGTTCTCGACGAAGACATCGGCCGTCGCCAGCAGGCGATACAGCGCTTCCAGCCCGCCCTGGGTCGCGATATCGATCGCAACCGACCTTTTCCCGCGGTTGAAGGTCGGGAAAAAAGAAGCGCCCATGCCCTTGAGAGCACGGGTCTTGTCACCTTGCGGCGGCTCGACCTTGATCACTTCTGCACCGAGCTGTGCCAGATAGAGACCGCATGTCGGCCCCATCACCATGTGGCTGATCTCGACGACGCGGGTGTTTTCGAGCGGTCCGGCCATGACGTTTCCAACCGTGGAAGACCCACGCCGCAATCCTAGGGTCTCGCCACTTTTCAGAAAATTAGATAATATCGATAGTTAAGATCGAATTTTTCGAAATCGAAATGACCCTTAAGCAATTGCGTTATTTCGAGGCCATCTACGAAACCGGCTCGGTTTCGGGAGCGTCGCTGCGCCACAACATCGCCCAGTCGGCGCTCAGCTACCAGATTGCCAATCTGGAGAAAGAACTGGGTGTCCGGCTGTTCGAGCGTCGGCCGCGAGGTATGGCGCCGACCGTAGAGGGCGACCGGCTGTACGAGCATGTCCGGCGCATCTTCCTGGCTGTCGACAACGCCCGGTCCGATCTCCTGGCCCGATCCGGCACTGTCGCGGGGACCGTCACAGTCGGCCTGCCCTATACCGCGCTGGAAATGATCGGACTCCAGCTTGCGGAACGAGCCGCCGCCGCCTTTCCCAACCTGCAACTCTGGATTGCCGAGAGCCTGTCCAGCCAGGCGCTGAGCAGCCTGAGGCGCGGCTCGGTCGATCTCGCCCTGCTGTACAACCCGGCGGTGTCGGCAGACCTCCGGACCACGCAACTGTTGACGGAGGAAATGCTGTGTATCGGCAGGCCGGAAATCGTTGGCACCTCCGGCGCTCCCATTGACTTCGACGATGTGGCGAAGCTGCCGCAACTGCTGCTCCGGCACGGCGACGCAGCCCGGGCCATCGTAGACGATCCCGTTTTGCTGAGACGGATCGTGCGCAGGTCGCGCATCGAGCTGATCTCGACCAACATGCTGAAGCAGGCTCTGGTCAAGGGTTTCGGCTGTGCGATCGGCCCGCGAGCGACACTCGATAGCGTTCTGCGCGATCCGAGCCTGCACGCGCGTCGCATTACCCGGCCGGTCATTCGCCGTCGCCTTTGTCTGGCATGGCTCGCCGAGCGACCGCTGGGGCGGGCGGAAATGGCGGTGGCCGACCTTTTGACCGAACTGATCGCGGACGCAATCGGTTCCGGCCGCTGGGACGCCGAACTGGAGACCTGAAGATATCGCCCTGCCGGTGATTTCGGCAGTCCAAGTGCACCGGAGAGTCGATCGTCAGCGGTGCCGGAAACCCGATGAAGGTTAACGGAAAGCCAGCCGTGGCCGTGAGTATGTAAACAGCAGGGCAGGGGCACGCCGAAGCCGGCGAGGTCGCGGTCCCGGAAGATCGCGTCCTTGCCGTCGGCCTTCAGCCGTTCCACAATCCGCCCGGTGAGCCCGAGTGCACTCCGTCCGGGCATCGCCCTTCCTCCCGCCGTCGAAGACAAACCCGGCATTGAACAGTCAAAGAAATGACCTCTCTTCAGTGGGGAAATCCGGGAGCGCAGCGGAAGGGATGGGAGGCGTCACGGCCGGGAAGCGCCGCTCATGATCCGGCCGTGACCGGCCCATGACCCAGCCCATCACCCGGTCCGCAAGCCGCAGGGCGCCGTATGACGGCATTGTCGTCACGACGCCGGTCTCGATCCCCTATGTCCGCTTCTCGACCCGGGGCGCCCATTGGTGGATCGGGCGCGCCCTGGCCGCGCTGGTCCGCGACTCCGGCCTCTCCAAGGACCGGTTCGACGGCGTGTGCGCCACCAGCATGTCGCTGGCGCCGGATACCGCCGTCGGCATCGTCCAGCATCACGGGCTGACGCCGCGCTGGCTCGACTTCATCCCGATGGGCGGCGTCACCGGGGTCGTCGCGATGCGCCGGGCGGCGCGCGCGGTCCAGGCCGGCGACGCCGATATCGTCGCCTGCGTCGCCGGCGACACCAACCATATCGACAGCTTCCGCCAGGGCCTGGAGAACTTCAGCCAGTTCGGCAAGGACGCCGTCTATCCCGTTGGAACGGGAGGGCCGAACGCCAGCTTCGCCTTCCTCACCGACTACTACATGCGGACCTACGGCGCCCGGCGCGAGGATTTCGGCAAGATGTGCGTCGCCCAGCGCGAAAACGCCCTCGCCTATCCCCACGCCCTGTTCAAGGCGCCGCTCACCCTGGAGCAATACATGACCGCCCGGCCGATCGCCGAGCCGGTGCATCTGTTCGACTGCGTCATGCCCTGCGCCGGCGCCGAAGCCTACCTCGTCATGCGCGAGGACGAGGCGCGCGGCCTCGGCTTGAGCTTCGGGCGGATTCTCGGCACCATCGAGCGGCACAACGCCTTCCCGGACGATCCGGTGCAGTATCGCGGCGGCTGGGCGATGGACGGCGGCGAGCTCTACGGCATGGCCGGCGTGAGCCCGGACGACATCGACTTCTTCGAGACCTACGACGACTATCCCGTGATCAACATGCTGCAGTTCGAGGATCTGGGCTTCTGCGCCAAGGGCGAGGCGCCGGACTTCGTGCGCAGCCACACTATGACGACCGGCGGCAGCTTCCCGATCAACACGTCCGGCGGGCAGCTTTCCGTCGGGCAGGCCGGCGGCGCGGGCGGCTTTCTCGGCACGGTCGAGGCGATCCGGCAGGTCACCGGGCAGGCGCTCGGCAGGCCGGTCCCGGACGCGAAGATCGGCCTGGTCGGCGGCTTCGGCATGATCAGCTATGACCGCGGCGTCTGTTCCGCGGCGGCGATCCTGGCGGCGGGAGACTGAGTCCGTGGCCGCCCCGCTCAAGAAACCGAAGCGCAAGAACCCGGTCCTGCGCACACGGGCGCCGATGCTGCCGCCGGCGCCGCGCAGCCGGATTTCGCTCGGCCTGACCTCGGGCGCGGCGCGCGGCGTCTTCGAACTCCAGGTCTGCCGGGACTGCGGCGCCGTCCAGTATCCGCCGCGCGAGGCCTGCAAGGAGTGCCTCTCCGACCGGCTGGACTGGACGCCCCACAGCGGCCGCGGCGAACTGGTGGCGCACACCACCCTGCGCCACGCCATGGAGAACTATTTCCGCGAGCGCCTGCCCTGGCGGCTCGGCATCGTGAAGCTGGACAATGACGGGCCCCATGAAGCGCCCAGCCTGATCGTCCACGTCCACGGCGATTGCGCCGAACCGCCGGCCCGGGTCCGCATCCGCGCCATGCTGGACCGGTCCGGACAGGCGGTGCTGCTGGCCCTGCCGGAAAAGGATACGCCCCATATGAGCGACGATCCCCAGATGCGCGAACTGACCTGCGATCCCAAATTCCGCAAGGTCTTCGTGACCGACGGCAAGGGCCCGGTCGGCCAGGCGGTCGTGAAGGCCATGATCGCGGCCGGGTCCGACCTGGTCTGGGTCGGCGAGGCCGCGCCGTGGAAGAAGATCCCCGGTTTCGAGGAGATCGCGGCGCTGCCGGAGGTCACGATGGTCGACCTGGACGTGACCAACCCGGATTCGGTCAAGCGCTGCGCCGGGCAGATCGGCCCCAAGGTCGATATCCTGGTCAACACGGCCGAGCAGCACCGGGCCTACACGGTCGGCGGGCGCTACGGCACGGAGAACGCCCGCGCCGAAATGGAAATCAACTATTTCGGCCTGCTTCGCCTCGCCCAGGAGTTCGGCCCGGTAATGATGTCCCGCGGCGCCGATACCGAGACCAATGCGGTGGCGTGGGTCAATATCCTGTCGATCTTCGCGCTCGCCAACAAGCCGGACCAGAGCACCTTCTCGGCGTCCAAGGCGGCCGCCCATTCGCTCGCCCAGGCGATGCGCGCGGGCATGCACCGGTCCGGCGTGCGGGTGATCAACCTGTATCCGGGGCCGCTCGACGTCGAATGGAACCAGGAATTGCGCCCGCCCAAGGTGACGCCGGCGGCGCTCGCCCGCGCTATCGTCGGCGCCTTGCAGGGCGGCGCGGAGGACGTTTATCCCGGCGACGTCGCCAAGGACTGGTACGAACGCTGGCGCCGCGATCCGAAGGTGCTGGAACGGGAGCTGGCCCATGGCGAATAGCCCTTCGATACGCCGCCCGACCGGCCAGTCCCCGAATTGACAGTCCCCGAATTGACAGTCCGGCATCCGCCGAAATAGAACGACTCCGGTTCGCGCTCCGCCGCGGCGCCCCGGTCGGGCAACGGCCAGGTCCGAATTGGGAGGCTTCCATGAGTTCGAGACCGTCGATCCGCCTGAACCATGCCGGGTTCCACGTCTTCGACATCGAGCGGATGGTGGACTTCTTCACCAGCGTTTACGGCCTTCATGTCACCGATCGCGGCATTGCCGGGGAGACGGGCGAGATCGTCTTTCTCTGCGCCGACCCGAGGGACCACCACCAGCTGGTGCTCTACGAAGGACGGACGTCGAGGGAGGGCGTTCACTACAATCACATGTCCTTCGAGGTGAACGACCTCGACCGGCTCAGGAAGATCTACCGCGCGCTTCAGGACTATCCCGGCGTCACCGGCATCCACACCATGAACCACGGGGTCTCCTGGGCCGTCTATTGCCACGACCCGGAGGGCAACCGCACCGAAGCCTTCGTCGATACGCCCTGGTACGTCAACCAGCCCTACTACGCCGACAACCTGGACCTCTCCCGGAGCGACGAGGAAATCGCCGAGATCACCAGACGGATGCTCGAAGCCGAGCCGACGGCGGAACCGGTCGAGCGCTGGCGCGCCCGCTTTGCCGAAAAGCTGGGGCTCGACCCGGCGCTCGACCCGGCGCGGGGGCCTTCGGCACAGGGCAGGCCCGCGCCGCGGTAGGCAAGGCGGAAACCCGGGCTTTGCCGCCTTCGGCCGGGGGCATCGAGCAGCGCCCGATCGACAGGAAGCCGTCTGGAACGAAGGAATCGCCATGACCGCCAACCCGCTTCTGGACATGGTCCGCGGCATCGCCGAACGGCAGATCCGCGTGATCGACCTGACCCAGACCCTGACGCCGGATTTTCCGCAGATCGAACTGCCGCCGGAAATGGGCCAGTGCTGGCCGTTCCGGCTCGAGGAGGTGTCGCGCTACGACGACCGCGGGCTCGCCGCCTACTGGAACAATTTTTCGTGCGGCGAGCATACCGGCACCCATTTCGACGCGCCGATCCACTGGGTCTCCGGCCGCAACCTGCCCAACAACAGCACCGATACCGTGCCGGTCGAGAACATGGTCGCGCCGGCCTGCGTCGTGGACTGCGTGAAGCATGTCGAGCAGAACGCCGACTACCTGCTCAGCGCCGATTTCCTGCGCAACTGGGAGGAAGAGCACGGCAAGATCCCGCCGCGCTCCTGGGTCCTGATGCGGACCGACTGGTCGAAACGGCCGGACCCGGAATCCTACCAGAATTTCGACGATGAAGGGCAGCACACGCCGGGGCCGGATACCGACGCCGTGCGCTTCCTGGTCGAGGAGCGCGACGTCATGGGCTTCGGCAGCGAGTGCATCGGCACCGACGCCGGCCAGGCCATGCATCTGCGCCCGCCCTACCCATGCCACTACTATATCCACGGCGCCGGCCGCTACGGGCTGCAATGCCTGACCAACCTCGACCTGCTGCCGCCGACCGGCAGCGTGCTCTTCACCGCCCCGCTCAAGATCAAGCAGGGCAGCGGCTCGCCCCTGCGCGTCCTGGCGCTGGTGTGGGAGGGGTAGCGCAGCGCCCGCCCTGCCCGCTTCGCTCCGGACGCCGGAGTGCTTCCGGCAATTCGACAGGATGCGCAGGCGCGCCCCGGACCGCGGGAAGGTGCGCGCCTCGTGCCTTGATTCGGTGAAAAAGAACATTAAATGAACAAATCCATTCAATCGACGGCGGTGGGAAAGGCGCCGGGGTCGCCTCTCTCGCGCGGCCGGCGCCCGGCGATTCCGGCGCGGCGAAGCAAGGCGAAGAACCACCGGCATGACAAATCATGACATTTCATGACGCATCCCGGGATCCTCATTCCGGGACCCTCCTTCCGACCGGGCGCAAACCCCACGCCGTCATTCCGACCGGAGCCCCGGATTAAATCCGGGGCGTAGTGGAGGAATCCCGGCGCTGGCCTCCGGGTTCCCGTTGTCGGGATCGAGTCGAGATTCCTCCACTCGCTTCGCTCGGTCGGAATGACGGCGTGGGATTTGCGGTATCGGTGTCCGGTTCGGAACGGCGGCGCGAAAGGAGAGGCCATCGCAGCGGAACATGACAAATCATGACATTTCATGACATCCCGACATCTGTCCAAATCCCCTCGATTGCCGCCCCGGACGGAGCGAAGCGGAGATCCGGTTTCCCCGGACCCCGATCCGGGGGACCAGGGGCCACAGGCGAGGCCGTGCCGGGCGGCCCTGGACCCCGATGGGGTGGACGCCTCCTGCCGACGGCATCGTGATGTGCCAGGTTGG
>VXNK01000105.1 GCA_009840595.1 Rhodospirillaceae bacterium
TCCTCCACTCGCTGCGCTCGGTCGGAATGACGGGTTGGGGGTTGCGCCCGGTCGGAATGACGGCGCGGGGGTTGCGCCCGGTCGGGATGACGGAAAGGGAGGGCGACCCGGCCGGGATGCCGGTCGAAAGGGCGCCCGGCCGGGGAGGCGGCGGCGGCGGGACGGGAAGACTCACGCGCCGGCAGCCGATGCCGGATCGGCCGCGGGCGCGGACGGCACGCGGACGGCGTCGCAGAGCGGCGGGCGGCCCGCCGTCCCGATGCCGGCCATTCCGATGCCAGGTTGGGCGGCGGCGAACCGGTCGTCCTCCGGTGTTGCCGGAATTTCGTGTGCCGGGCCGTCTGCCGGCTCCGGCATCGCGTCGTCCGCCGGGTCCGGCGCCGCCCCTTCCAGCGCCGGATCGGCCGCCTCCGGCCGCCGCTCAAACGACGATTCGGCAGGCGGCGATTCGGTGGGTGGCGATTCGGCAGGCGGCGTTTCGGCAAAACGCGCCTTTATCTCCTCGTCCGCTGCCAGCACCGCCTCGCTCCACGGGTCGTCCGGCCGATCGCCCGCGCGCATCGCCTGCATCCAGAGGCTCTCGGACGCGTCGATTTCCCTGTCGTCGCCCGGCTGGAGGTCCGGGCCGGTCCGCGGCACCGGGAGCCCGCCGCGCGCGTAGCGCTCCTCCGGCGGATCGTCGGCAACCGCGCCGGTCCAGCCTTGCCGAGCGCCTTCCGGCGCGGCGTCAGCCACCGCCTGCAACACGGTCGGCCTCGGGGCGGCGGCGAGCGCGCGCCCGAGCCAGCGGCGGTCCTCGATGGCGCCGTCGAGCTCCCGGTCGGCCGCCGCCCCGGGCGCCGCCCCGGGTCCCGCGACGGCGCAGGGCTCCCGCACCGGCGGCCCGGCGGCGATCCGGCGCCGGGCGCGCTCGCGCTCCGCCCGGTCCCGCTCCATGCGCACCGCGCCGGCCAGCGGCCCGTCCGGCAGGCCGATCCCCGCCAAGGCGTCGAGGTCGGCCTCCGGCATGCCCGGCCCGCGGAACTCGTCCCCGCCGAACTCGTTCTCGCCGAACTCGTCCTCGCCGGGTACCGGCCACAGCGCGCCCCGGTTGGCCGCGCCCGCGCCGCCCAGGCCCGAAAGCTCCTCCTGCTTTCGGATCACCAGATACATGAGCCAGGCCGAACCCCGGGCGGTCGCCGCGTCCCAGGCCTGTTCGAGGCGCGCCAGCAGAATCCGCGACTCGGCCCGCTCCGCCTCGCGCCAGAGCATGCGGATCTGGCGCACCCGCTCGACGATATGGGGCCGCTGCAGCAGCGCGTGGCCGGTCTGCCGCGCCGACATCGGGGCATAGCCGGACCGGCGCGCGGCGTCGGCGGCGTTGCCGGTCGCCACGAAATGCCGGCAGAAGGCCTCCTGCCGGCTCGACAGCACGGGAAAGCGCTCCGCCACCGGGTCGGTCTCAAACTCGGGATCGGGATGCATGGCGACACTCCTCTGATTTTCTGTGTTTGTTCTCAATGAGAATTTGGGAATTTTCCTGCGATGTCAAGTATAATTTCTTTTCGCCGGTGCATCGGTTCGAATTTCAGCGCCCGACGGAGCCGATCCCCTGTTCGTCATTTCGACCGAAGCGAAGCGAGTGGAGAAATCCGGCTGGCGACGGAGGCCGGCCAGGCGCTGAAACCTCGGGCGTCGCCACTCTTTTCCGGGGGTGCGCGGGCAAGATTTCTCCGCTCCGCCCCGGCCCCTTCGACTTCGCTCAGGGCAGGCTCCGAGCCGGGGCTCCGGTCGAAATGACGGGATGGGGGCGAGGAGGGGTGAGCGTATTCCCACCGGTCCCGCGGCGCCGTTGCTTCGCATGGGCCGGTGCCGCTACGGTTGCCGCAGCGGGAATGCGCCGATCGATTGACACGGGAGACGACGATGCTTCGAATTTGCGCCGCGCTGGCTGCGGCCGTTCTGGTTCCGGGGATGGCCTCGGCCAAGGAACTGAAGCCGAAATTCGGCGATATCGACGGCGTCTACTACACCGACGTTGCGGAGAACCGCGAGGCGTGCCGGCAGGCGGTCCAGCGCAAGATTTACCTGTGCAGCCAGAACACGGGCTTCGTCAGCAACACGGAGGACCGGAAATATCCGGGCTGCCTGCCGATCTTCCGGCGGCAGGCCGGAGCCTGCGCGGACCATTTCCGCAGCGAGGCCCACAAGTGCCAGGGGTCCGGCTCCGTGCGGATCGCGGACTTCACCGGATTTAGCTGCACGGTGACGGCGACGGTCGTGGAAGAGGGCGGCGAACCGGAGCGCCGCGAGCCCGAGGGCCGGACGGGCTCCCGGGAACCGGCGCAACGGGACGCCGGCGCGGCGGCGCACCTGTCGCCGAAATGCGCCGGGATGCCGCGGAAGGCCAAGTGCTGGGTCGAACTCGCCAACAAGCCTGGCTGCTATGCGCATGCCCGCTCCTACTCGCCACGGACGAAATGGACCTGGTCGGGAGCGTGCGCAGGCGGTGTCGCCGTCGGGCAGGGCACGATAGTCTGGACGTCGCCGCGCGGCTCCAGCAACACCACGGGCATTCTGGTGCGTGGCAAGCGGCACGGCAGGTGGGTGTACCACTTCAACAGCCCCACGCTGCGCACCGACAAGCGGACCGGAAAGAAGATCTGGGGCAAGATGCCCCTGTGCCTGATCCGACAGTGGAATCGCGGGAAGATTTTGTCGGCCAGCAAGTATCTGCTGCCAAAGGATTGCTGACCGCGGGCGGTAAGCCGGTTCGAATTGCAGGCGCAGTGCCGGTACGGTTGCCGCGGCTACGGTATGCGAGCCGACGACGGAGGGAAGATACGATGTTCCGGGTTTGCGCCGCGCTGGCGGCGGCCGTTCTGATTTCGGCGCCGGCCTCCGCCAAGGAGCTGAAGCCGAAATTCGGCAATATCGACGGCGTGTACTACTCCGACGTTGCGGAGAACCGCGAGGCCTGCCGCCAGGCGATCCAGAACAAGATTGCGTTGTGCCGGCAGAACACGAATTTCGAGAGCAACACGAAGAACCGCAAATACAAGGGCTGCCTGCCGATCTTCCGAAGGCAGTCGCAGAGCTGCGTCGTGCATTTCCGGCGCCAGATGAGCAAGTGCAACCTGTCGGGCGCGGCGCGGATTACCGATTTCACGGGCTTCAGTTGCGAGGCGACGAGGACGGTGGTCGAGGACGGCGGCGGGCCGGGCGTCGCGCCGCTGGACCGGCGGATGCAAGCGCGCACCCGGGTCAACCTGCGCGCCGGGCCGGGCACGAACTACCGCGTCGTCGGCTCGCTGGCAGCCGGCCAGGCGGTGCAGGCGACCGGCCGGGCCGGCGACTGGCTGCGCATCGCCCTGCCGGGCGGCGGCACGGCCTTCGTGCACTGGGATTTCATGGTCGCTATGGCGGGGCAGGAGCGGCAGCCGCAGGACCGCGGCACCGCCGCCGGCCCGTCGCCGAAATGCGCCGGGATGAGCGAGGGCGCGAAGTGCTGGAAGGAAATCGCCAACCGGCGCGGCTGCCATATTTGGGATTTCCACTTGCGTCACAACCAGACCGTGACCTGGTCCGGGGCCTGTTCCGGCGGCATCGCCGTCGGACGGGGAACGTTTAGCTTGCGATGGGACGACGGATCTGCCACCGGAACCGGCGCGATGGTCGGCGGCAGGCGGCACGGATGGTGGGTCTTTCGCTTTGCCAGCGGCGGGTGCCTCACGGCGCGCTACAATCGAGGGAAAGAGCTGGAAAACAGCGCCGATTGCTGACCGCGCGGCCCTTGGGCGCCTACTTGCCGATACAGAAATCCCGGAAGATCAGGTCGAGCAGGTCTTCGACGTCGGTGCGGCCGATCAGCCGGTCCATGGCGCGCAGCGCTAGGCGCAGGTCTTCGGCGGCGAGCTCGGCCTCGGTGGCGGCGAGCGCGCGCTCCAGGGCGGCTGAGGCATCCTCCAGGCATTGCCGGTGGCGCAGCCGGGTCAGCGCCGGGTGTTCGGCTGCGCCCATCGCCGCCGTCACCCGCTCCCCGATCGCCGCCAGCAGCGAATCGATGCCGTCCCCCGTTCGGGCGCTGACGCCGAGATCGGCGCCCGGCGGCGCGGGCGCGAGATCGGTCTTGTTGGCGACGGTCAGCACCCGGTCCGGACCCGCCCCGACATCCGCGGGCGGCCCGGCGGCGGGCGCCGCGGCATCGACGACGTGCAGCGCCAGATCGGCGTTTTCCGCCTGGAACCGGGCGCGCGCCATGCCCTCCCGTTCGATGTCGCCGGCCGTATCGTCGTCGCGCAGCCCGGCCGTGTCGGCGAAGATCACGGCATAGCCGGCGAGATCGGCCCGCACCTCGATCACGTCGCGGGTCGTGCCCGCGGTTTCGGCGACGATGGCGACGTCGCGCTGCGCGATCCGGTTGAGCAGCGACGACTTGCCGACGTTGGGCGCGCCGACGATGGCGACTCGGTAGCCCTCGCGCACCATGCGGCCGCGGTCCGGCGCGGCGAGCCAGCCGGCCAGCCCGGCGGCGACCGCCTCGACCGCGGGCCGGACCTGCGCCGCCAGGTCTTCGGGCAGCGCCTCGTCGGGAAAGTCGATCGCCGCCTCGAGCCAGGCCAGGCTGCGCCGCAGTTGCGCGCCCCACTCGGCGCAGCGCTCCGCGAACGCGCCCGCCATCTGGCGCCGGGCCTGGATGCGCTGGGCCTCGGTCTCGGCGTCGATCAGGTCGGCCAGGCCCTCGGCCTCGGACAGGTCCATCCGGCCGTTCTCGAAGGCGCGGCGGGTGAACTCGCCGGGCTCGGCGGGGCGGACGCCGGCGAGCCCGCACAGGACCGACAGCAGCCTGCCGACGACCGCCGGGCTGCCGTGGACCTGGAATTCCGCGACGTCCTCGCCGGTCACCGAGCCCGGCCCCGGCAGCCAGAGCACGAGGCCGCTGTCGATGGCGTCGCCGGCCGGGCCGTCGCGCAGCGTGCGCAATGCCGCCCGCCGGGCCGGCACGTCGGCGCCGGCGAGATGCCGGATGCAGGCCGCCGCGCCCGGCCCCGACGCCCGGATCACCGCGATCCCGGCCTTCCCCGCCCCCGACGACAGGGCGACGATGGTGTCCGGCGCGGTCATGATTGCGCGGAAGTGTCGTTGGGATTCATGCCCTGGACCGTTCCCGGCGAATACCGGCGGCGCCCAAAAACAATAATGCCGCCCCGGACTTGATCCGGGGCCCAGGGACGACCCGAGAATCCGTGCCGGGCGGCCCTGGTCCCCGGATCTCCGCTGCGCTCCGTCCGGGGCGACACATTTGCGTTGTTCGAAGATACGGCGCTGCCATCCCGCATTCCCGCAGTCTGCCCGCCCCCCGACATTGCCGGCGGCTGTCCCGCTACACCATATAGGCTGGACCGCATCCTGCGCCCGCTTCCGCTCCCGACCGCCGCCATGACCGCACCCGATCCCATCGCCACCAACGCCCTCGGCAACGAGACCAGCCCGTATCTGCTGCAGCACAAGGACAATCCGGTGCACTGGCAGCCCTGGTCCGAGGCGGCCTTTGCGGCGGCGCAGCGCGACGGCAAGCCGGTATTGCTCTCGATCGGCTATTCGGCCTGCCACTGGTGCCACGTCATGGCCCATGAGAGCTTCGAGGACGACGGCATCGCTGCGGCAATGAACCGCGACTTCGTCAACATCAAGGTCGACCGGGAGGAGCGGCCGGACGTCGACCAGATCTACCAGCACGCCCTGGCGCTGCTCGGCGAACAGGGCGGCTGGCCGCTCACCATGTTCCTGACCGCGGAGCGCGAGCCGTTCTGGGGCGGCACCTACTTTCCGCCCGAGGACCGCTGGGGCCGGCCCGGCTTTCCGCGGGTGCTCGACCGCATCGCGGCGATCTACCGCGACGAGGGCGACAAGGTCCGCGCCAACGCCGATACGCTCAAATCCGCGCTCGCCGGCCTCGGCGTCAACCAGCCGGGCGGCGCGATCGCGCGCCGGACCTTCCTCCAGGTCGCCGATTTCCTGCTCAGCCGCATGGACCACGCCCATGGCGGCCTCGCCGGCGCGCCGAAGTTCCCGCAATGCGCCCTGTTCGACCTGATCTGGCGCGCGTATGCCGAGACCGGCAACCCGCAATACCGCAACGCCGTGCTGCTGCTGCTCGACCGCATGTCCCAGGGCGGCATCTACGACCATCTCGGCGGCGGCTATGCGCGCTATTCCACCGACATGTTCTGGCTCGCGCCGCATTTCGAGAAGATGCTCTACGACAATGCGCAGATTCTCGAACTGCTGGCCCACGCCTGGGCCGAAACCGGCGCCGACCTCTACCGCATCCGCGCCGACGAGACCGTGGCCTGGCTGACCCGGGAAATGATGATCGAGGGCCGCGCCTTCGCCAGCGCGCTCGACGCCGACAGCGAGGGCGAGGAGGGCAAGTTCTACGTCTGGTCGCGCGGTGAGATCGAGGAGCTGCTCGGCGGCGACGCCGAGGCCTTCTGCGAGGCCTACGACGTGGCGGCGGACGGCAACTGGGAAGGCAAGGTCATCCTCAACCGCTCCCAGCGGCCGATGTTGGGCGACGCCGGGCACGAGGCGATGCTCGAACGCTGCCGGGCCGTGCTGCTCGACGCGCGCGCGGCGCGGCCGCGGCCCGGCCTGGACGACAAGGTGCTGGCCGACTGGAACGGCTACATGATTCACGCCCTGGCGCTCGCCGGCGCGATCCTGGACCGGCCGGCCTGGATCGAACTGGCGGCCGGCGCCTTCGATTTCGTGCTCGACAAAATGACCCTGGACGAGGACTCAGGCGGCGGGCGGCTGGCCCACAGCTGGCGCGCCGGCAGGGCGGCCCATCCTGCGACCGCCGAGGACTATGCCAGCCTGATCCGCGCCGCGCTCACCCTGTTCGAGGCGACCGGCGCAGAGCGCTACCTGGCGCAGGCCCGGCGCTGGACCGAGACGATCGACCGGCATTTCCTCGATTCCGCCGGCGGCGGCTATTTCCTGGCGGCCGACGACGTGCCGGGCCTCATCGTGCGCGCCAAGTCCGTGCACGACAACGCAACGCCGTCGTCCAACGGGCTGATGGTACACAATCTCGCCCGGCTCGGCCTGCTTGCCGGCGATGCGGCGCTGCTCGACCGGGCCGACGCGCTGGTCCGGGCCTTTTCGGGCGAACTGAACCGCAACGCGCTGGCGGCCCCGCTGCTCGCCAGCGGCGCGCGATTGCTGGAGACCGCGCTGCAGACCGTGGTCGTCGGCCCGGCGGACGATCCGGACACGCAAGCGCTGGCCCGGGCGGCCTGGCAGGCCGCGGCGCCGACCCGGGTCTTCCGCCGGATCGATCCGCAGGACCGGCTGCCGGACGGCCATCCGGCGCAGGGCAAGGGCCTCGCCGAAGGCAGGCCGGCGGCCTATGTCTGCGAGGGCATGACGTGCAGCCTGCCGATCGCCGAGCCGGCGGCGCTGACCGAGCGGCTGACCCGGCGCAGCCCGGCAACGGCGGCGGCCACCTGATTTTTCGGGCGCCTGATTTTCCGGCCGGCCGGCCGATCCTTGGGCCGGGGAGCGAACGAAACGGAATCCGATGGCGGAGACGACCTATCACAGCCCGCTCGGTCCGCTGCGCCTGCGCGAAGCCCACGGCCATATCACCCATCTCGACTGGGGGCCGGCCCTGCGGTCGGAGTTGCTGGACGAGCCCGAGCCGCAGAACGACGAATCGCCGCTGCTCAACCGGGCCGTGCACCAGCTGAATGCCTATTTCTTCTGCGGCCTGCGCCATTTCGACCTGCCGCTGGCGCCGCACGGCACCGCCTTCCAGCGCGCGGTCTGGCAGCAGATGCAGGCGATCCCCTACGGCGAGACACGAACCTACGGCGAGATCGCGCGCTGGCTGCGCAGCGCGCCGCGGGCGGTCGGCCGGGCGTGCGGCCGCAACCCGATCCCGATTATCGTCCCGTGCCACCGGGTCGTCGCGTCGGGCGGCCTCGGCGGCTATTCCGGCGACGGCGGGACCGACACCAAGCACTGGCTGCTGGAGCTCGAGGGCTGGTCCGCCGACCGCCCGCGCACCCTGTTCGACGCGCCGCCCGACGCGCAAGAGGCGGAGGCGGAGCCCGGCCTCGGCTTGCAATAACCGCGCCGGTTTTCTAGGACATCGTCCGCGCGCTTCATGCGGTTTCGACAATTCGGCCGCGCGTCCCGCCCCGTTGCGGGTCTCGTGGGGGCCGCGGCCCGGCATTCCAGGGAGGAAACCATGCCCGAAATCACGATCGACGGCCCGGACGGGCAGTTCATGGCCTATCGCGCCGACCCGGCCGCCGGGTCCGGTCCGGCCATCGTCGTCATCCAGGAAATCTTCGGCGTCAACAAGGTGATGCGGGATATCTGCGACTGGTGGGCCGGCCAGGGCTTCATCGCGGTCTGCCCGGACATTTTCTGGCGCCAGGAGCCGGGCATCCAGCTCACCGACCAGACCGAGGAGGAATGGGGCCGCGCCTTCGAGCTCTATCAGGGCTTCGACGAGGCCAAGGGCGTCGAGGACATCCAGGCGACGATCGACGCGATCCGCGGCGACGCGGCGTGCAGCGGCAAGGTCGGCGCCGTCGGCTTCTGCCTCGGCGGCAAGCTCGCCTGGCTGTGCGCGACCCGCACCGACGCCGACGCCAGCGTCGGCTATTACGGCGTCGGCATCGGCAACAATCTGGACGAGGCGGGCAACATCGCAAAGCCGGCCATGCTGCATATCGCCGAAGAGGACGGCTTCTGCCCGAAGGAGGAGCAGGCGCAGATCCACGCCGCGCTGGACGGCCACGGCAAGGTGACGATCCACGACTATGCCGGCATGGACCACGCCTTCGCCCGGGCCGGCGGCGAGCATTACGACGCCAGCGCGGCGCAGAGCGCCAACGACCGCTCGGCGGCCTTCTTCAACGCCCACCTGCGCTAGCCGGCCCGGGACCATCTCCGCGGGGCCATCTCCGCAGCGTCGCCCAGCCGCGGGGCCGCCGCTCCGCGGCCGGGCGCGCGCCGATCATCGAGGACAGATTCCATGACCCACGCAATCGTCGTGCATGAAACCGGCGGCCCCGAAGTCCTGCAATGGGAGGCCGCCGAGGTCGGCGATCCCGGCGCGGGCGAGGTGCGCATCCGGCACACCGCCGTCGGGCTCAACTATATCGACGTCTATTTCCGCTCCGGCCTCTACCCGGCGGCGAGCATGCCGTTCACGCCGGGCTTCGAGGGCGCCGGCACCGTCGAGGCGGTCGGGCCGGGCGTCGCCGGCTTCGCCGAGGGCGACCGGGTCTGCTACGGCACCAGCCCGCCGGGCGCCTACGCCGAATCCCGCATCATCCCGGTCTCGCACCTGGTGAAAATCCCCGACGGCATCGACGACCGGACCGCGGCGGCGATGATGCTCCAGGGCATGACGGTGGAATATCTCATCATGCACACCTGCCCGGTGCAGGCCGGCCAGACCGTGCTGTTCCACGCCGCGGCCGGCGGCGTCGGCCTGATCGCCTGCCAGTGGCTGAAGCATCTCGGCGTCGAGGTCATCGGCACGGTCGGCAGCCCGGAGAAGGCCGCGCTGGCGAAGGCCCACGGCGCGGCCCACACGATCAACTACCGGACCGAGGATTTCGTCGAACGGGTCAAGGAGATCACCGATGGCAAGGGCGTGCCCTACGTCTACGATTCGGTCGGCCAGGACACCTTCATGGGTTCGCTCGACTGCCTCGCGCCGTTCGGCACCCTGGCGACCTTCGGCAACGCCTCCGGCCCGATCGAGCCGTTCAACCCGGCGATCCTCGGCCCCAAGGGCTCGGTCTACGTCACCCGGCCGACCCTGTTCACCCACGCCTCGCACCGGCCCCGGCTCGAGGAGATGGCCGGCAACCTGTTCGACGTCGTGCTGAGCGGCGCGGTGACGATCGAGGTCAACCAGACCTATCCGCTGAAAGACGCCAGCCAGGCCCACGCCGACCTCGAAGGGCGGCGCACGACCGGGAGCACGGTGTATACGGTCTAGGCGCCCCCCCGACCGTGCGCCCGACCGCGGCGCCGGCCCGGTAGCGGTATCCGGGCGGCCGTATCCGGGCGGCAGAGGAGAAATCGATATGACTACACGCGGAAACCGCTTCGCCGCCCTGCTGATCGCGGGCCTGCTTGCTGCGCCCGGCGCACACGCCGAATCGCGCTCCGTCCCCCTCGTCGACTGGAGCTCCGGGGAAAGTGCGGAGCGCCTCTCCCGGTCCCGCCACAAGGCCGACTTCTTCCCGCTCAGCAACAACTTCGTCAGCCAGGACAACAAGATTTTCTGCGGCCCGGCCTCGGCGGCGACGGTGCTCAATGCGCTGCGGCTCCGGCGCAAGCAGAACCTTCCGCAAGACACGGCGTCGATCGCCGAAAGCGAGCGCGCCTGGCTGCCCAAGGGCTTCAGCCCGTTCTTCGGCAAATACACGCCGGGCAACGTGCTCAACGACCGCACGAAGCGCCGGGTCGAGGTGCTCGGCAAGCCGATCGAGATCCGCGGCCGGCTGCGCCCGGATTTCGGCCTGCAGCTGCACCAGCTGGCGCAGGCGTTGCGCGTCCACGGCCTCAAGGCGGACGTGCGGGTCGTGGACGACGGCGCCGATGCGGAAGCCGTCAAGCGCGAGATCGTTGCGAACCTGGCGCGCCGGGACGATTATGTGCTGGTCAACTATGCCCGCAAGGCGCTCGGCCAGCCGGGCGGCGGCCATATCTCGCCGCTCGGGGCCTACGACGCGCGCACCGACTCCTTCCTCATCATGGACGTCAACCCGAACCGCGCGCCCTGGGTCTGGGTGCGCGCCGCCGACCTGATTGCCGCCATGCGCACCTTCGACACGGTCGAGAACCGCGGCTACCTGCTCGTCTCCGACCCGCAATCCTGACCGGGGGCGGGGCGGCGGGAAGATATGCACGAAGCCCGACCCGCGAAGTATACTGCCCGGCCGAAGAAGCCGTTGGAGCGCGCAATGAAACTCTATGAGCCCGGCACCGTGATCGAGATTCCTTGCAGCATCGCGGCTGGCGCCTTCCCGACTGAATATTTCGTCGCTATCCCGCTCGATGGAGAGGTCATTAACGGATTTGTGCCGACGCACTACATTTCGGAAAATGTCGGGTCGTCCGCCTATATACCCGGAACCGTCGAGCGGGTTGCCGGATCGACGCTAACGATCAGGATGCCGGGGTCTTATTTCACGACGTCGGGGATCGCGGATATTTCTCGAACATGGGCGGAGCGAAACGTACGGTTGACGTAATTTTCAATAAGTGGAGATTACAGCGTGTGATTCTTTCGCAGCCGACCCTCAAGTGCCCTCTTGCTTGAATCAAAGGATTCATTGGTAGCAAATACAAGAAGTTATGAAATGACAAGTTTTCTTTCTGAGCACCTAGTGCACTTCTCAAAATCCGTCGAGGCCCACTCCGAATCAAATAATTCCGGTGGCAAAAATGCCAAAAAGTTCGTTGGAGGGATTTTCGGTTTAGGTTCAGACGTTCTGCCCGACCGTAAATTGTGTCGCTGCGAGGTTTTTGAGCGGGTGGCGAGACCAAGCGTTTCCGATCTTACCGTTTGCGCAGCGATTATGGCTTGGGGCGGCATGTGGTATAAACACAGGAACATGCTGTTCAATACCGCCTCTCGTCAGGAGTGGCTTGGAATCGCTCAAAGTATTAGGCGCGGCGAAATCGACCGGAAAACCGCATACGGCCGACTACGAGAACTTAGACTCCAAAAAAAGCTGAGGGGAGCGGGGCCGGCGTACTTCACAAAGCTGATCTACTTCCTATTGCCACGTGATGATAGCGCACCAAAGGCCGGATACATAATGGACCAGTGGGCAGGCTGCTCCATTAATCTTTTATCTGGACGAGAGGTTGTCTTAATGGACACCAATAAAATCCGGAAGCAAATAATCGGCCCGACTGCTCCGTCGTATGCTTTCAGAGTTTCAGATAGAAACACCGAAGCCAACTACGAGGCATTTTGCTGCGCGGTGGATCGATTGGAGGAGTATTTTGGGATCAATACAGACCGAATTGATCGGGCGCTCGTATCCGATGGTGGAAAAACCCCGACGCCATGGCGACAATATGTGATGAAACACAGACTTCAACGCATCTTGGACGACCTTGACGACCGTGACTAGCGCGCGCCCTCACGTATTCATGCTGTCGTAGAATTCGTCGTTGGACTTGGTGTCCTTGAGCTTGCCGAGCAGGAACTCCATGGCGTCGGTGACGCCCATCGGCAGCAGGATGCGCCGCAGCACCCACATCTTGGCGAGGGTCGCCTGGTCGGCCAGCAGCTCCTCCTTCCGCGTGCCGGACTTGCCGATGTCGATGGCCGGCCAGACCCGCTTGTCGGACAGCTTGCGGTCCAGGTTGATCTCGCTGTTGCCGGTGCCCTTGAACTCCTCGAAGATCACCTCGTCCATGCGGCTGCCGGTGTCGATCAGCGCCGTGGCGATGATCGAGAGCGAGCCGCCCTCTTCGATGTTGCGCGCCGCGCCGAAGAAGCGCTTGGGCCGCTGCAGGGCGTTGGCGTCGACGCCGCCGGTCAGCACCTTGCCGGAGGACGGCACGACCGTGTTGTAGGCGCGCGCCAGCCTTGTGATCGAATCGAGCAGGATGACAACGTCGTGCTTGTGCTCGACCAGCCGCTTGGCCTTCTCGATCACCATTTCGGCGACCTGGACGTGGCGGCCGGCCGGCTCGTCGAAGGTCGAGCTGATGACCTCGCCGTTCACCGTGCGCTGCATGTCGGTGACTTCCTCCGGCCGCTCGTCGATCAGCAGGACCAGCAGGTAGACCTCCGGATGGTTCGACGAGATGGCGTGGGCGATATTCTGGAGCATCATCGTCTTGCCGGTGCGCGGCGGCGCGACGATGAGCGCGCGCTGGCCCTTGCCGATCGGCGTGACGATGTCGATCACCCGGCTGGTCAGGTCCTTGCCCGTCGGGTCCTTCGGCTCCATGGTCAGCCGCTGGTCCGGGTAGAGCGGCGTCAGATTGTCGAAGTTGATCCGGTGGCGGACCTTTTCCGGCCCCTCGAAATTCACCCGGTCGACCTGGAGCAGGGCGAAATAGCGCTCGCCGTCCCTGGGGCCGCGGATCGGGCCGTGCACCGTGTCGCCGGAACGCAGCGAGAATTTCCGCACCTGGCCGGGCGAGACGTAGATATCGTCCGGGCCGGGCAGGTAGTTGGCCTCGACCGAGCGCAGGAAGCCGAAGCCGTCCGGCAGCACCTCCAGGGTGCCCTGGCCGATGATCGGCGTGTCCTGCGCGGACAACTCCTTGAGGATGGCGAACAGCAGCTCCTGCTTGCGCAGGGTGCTCGCCGCCTCGATTTCCAGCTCCTCGGCATAGGCCAGCAGGGCGCCGGGCGTCTTGGCTTTCAGATCCTGTAGATCGACGGATGACATGAGTATTTCACCTGGGGCGTTTGACTTGGGGCGTTCGGCTTGGGGATTGCGCTGCGCACCGGCCGCGGGCCGGGAGGGCGCGAATGGGGAAGAAACGGCGGCGGCCGCGCAACGGCGGGATCGGGGAACGGAGACCGGACGGCGTGCCCTGGGCGGGCAGTCTGAGCGGGCGCCCGGGCTCCGGGAGACGCCGGTACGGGCGTCGTGCCGCTTCATCGGAAGGAAGGACCCCGAATATAGCAGCCGCGGCCGGGAAAGTAAGGGGGCGCGAATGCCGCGCCGGCGGCCGACCCCGCGGCGGGCCGGCGGCGGGCGGGATCAGAACGGCCTGACGACCACCAAGACGACCAGCGGGATCAGGAACAGGACCGGGACCTCGTTCCAGATCCGGTAGAAGCGCGCCGGGCGGGCGTTGCGGTCGTGCTCGAAATCCTTGCGCCAGCGGGCGTAGACGTGGTGCAGCAGGGTGAGCGCGATCACGCACAGCCATTTCGCGTGCATCCAGCCTTCGGTCCAGTATTCCAGTTCGAGATACATGGCGATGCCGGTCGCCCAGACGACGACCATCGACGGGTTGGCGATGCCGCGCAGCAACCGGCGCTCCATGACCTTGAAGGTCTCGGACTTGTCGGAGCCGGGTACGGCGTCGGCGTGATAGACGAACAGCCGCGGCAGATAGAGCAGCGCCGCCATCCAGGCGATGACCGCAAGGACGTGCAGCGCCTTGACCCAGAGGATCCAGTCCATGGCCGCGCCCCGCCCCTTACACCGCCCCCGGCGCGGCGGCGGCCAGCGGGCAGGCGCGCCACGCGCCGGGGCACAGCCGGCCGCCGCAATCGGATTCCAGTCCGCCGCGCGCCAGGATGGTTTCGACCATATCGGCAAGGCCGCCGATGAAGGCCGGGTGGGCGCCGGCCGTCGGCGCGCGGAGATAGGCCGGCACGCCGGCCGCTTCGGCGACCTTGCGGTATTCGATATCGAGTTCGACCAGGGTTTCGGAATGCTCCGAGACGAAGGCGACCGGCGCCACCAGCACCGGCCTCTTTTCCGCACCGGCGCGGCGGATTTCGTCCTCGGTCGACGGCCCGATCCACTTCAGCGGCCCGACCCGGCTCTGGTAGCAGACGACGCTGTCGGCGGCGGCCCCGGCGAGTGATCCATCAAGCGCTTCGGCGAGCGCGGCGGCCGTCTGCTCGACCTGCCACCGGTACGGATCCCCCGCGGCGATGACCTTTTCCGGCAGCCCGTGGGCCGAAAACAGGATGCGCGGCGGGTCTCCGTCATGGCCGGCCAGGGTTTCCGCGATCCTGTCCGCCATCGCCGCGACGAAGCCCCGGTTCGCCGGATAGCAGCACACGCCGCCTGCGGCCGGGCCGAGGCCGGTTTTCGCCGCCCACCGGCTCCATTCGCGCACCGACGAGGCCGATGTCGTCGTCGAGAATTGCGGATAGAGCGGCAACAGGACGGTGCGGCGCACGCCCCGCCCGGCCAGGTCGCGCGCCACGGCCTCCGCGCGCCGGCCCCAGTAGCGCATGACGACATGGACCGAGGGGGCGCCGGCCGGGCCCAGCCGCTCGCGCAAAACGGCTTCCAGCGCCGCAGCCTGGGCGTCGGTCTCTTCGTGGATCGGCGACTTGCCGCCGAGATGGGCGTAGATGTCCCGCGCGACCGGGGCGCGGCGGCCGGCGATCAGCTTCGCAAGCAGCCAGCGCACCGGCTGCGGCGCGCCGACGATCGCCCGGTCGTTGAACAGGTTGAACAGGAAGGGCTTCACCGTGTCCGGCGCGGTCGGCCCGCCGAGATTGAACAGGATGACGGCGGTATCGCTCTTCGGGCCGCTCATGCCGCGCCACTCATGCAGGGCCGCGCAGGGCCGCTACCAGCGCGGCTACATGGTCCGGCGGTGTCTGCGGGACGATGCCGTGGCCGAGATTGAAGATATGCGGCCCGCCGGCCAGTCCGGCCCGGAGCTGACCGGCCCGTTCGACCAGCGCCGGCCCGCCGGCGACCAGCAGCAGCGGATCGAGATTGCCCTGGACCGGCACGGTCTTCTGGATTTCCGCGGCCTGGGCGAGCGGGACGCCGGTGTCGAGGCCGACCGCCGCAATGCCGGTCCCGGCGACATAGTCCTCGATCAGGCGCCCGGCGCCACGCGGAAAGCCGATGACCGGCGTCGCCGGATGCCGCGCCCGCAAGGCCTCGACGATCCGCCGCGTCGGTTCGATGGCGTAGCGGCGGAATTCCGGCTCGGCGAGCACACCGGCCCAGCTTTCGAAAATCTGTACGCAGTCCGCACCGGCCGCGATCTGGCGCGACAGGTGATCGACGGTCGCCTCAGTCAGCATGTCGATCAGCGCGCCGAACCCGTCCGGGTCGCGCCACATCCAGTGTTTGACCGTCTCGAACGTCCGGCTGCTGCCGCCCTCCACCGCGTAGGTCGCGACGGTCCAGGGCCCGCCCGCGAATCCGATCAGCGCCTTGTCCGGTGCGAGCGCCGTGCGGATCGCGCCGACCGCCTCGTAGACCGGCGCGCAATGCGCCGCCACCCGGCTTGGGTCGAGCGGCGCCAGATCGCCGGCACTGCGGACGGGTTCGAGCACCGGGCCGTGGCCGTCCTCGAAACCGACGCTCATCCCCATCCCGTCGGGCACGACCAGAATGTCCGAAAACAGGATCGCGGCGTCGAAATCGAAACGCCGAACCGGCTGCAGGGTAATCTCGGTCGCCAGCGCGGGCGTGTAGCACAGGTCGAGGAACGAGTCGGCAGACCGGCGCAGCGCCCGGTATTCCGGCAGATACCGCCCGGCCTGCCGCATCAGCCAGACCGGCGGGACCGCCAGGACCTCTCCTGCCAACACGCGCATGATCGGCCGATCGGTCATCGGGTCGCCTGCCGGTTTGCCGGAACGGTAACGCCGCCCGGAAACCGGCCGGCGGCGGCGAGGCCTCCGCACGGCCGTCGGGCGGCAATCTTCAAAGAGTCTTTTATATAGAAGGTTGAGGTTGTTTTTGTTGGGCAGGGGAGTCGCGGGGATTGCGCGTTGGCCACAGCGCGGTCGATGCCGGATCCGGGTGCCGCACGGAAGCGTGCCGGCGATGTGGAAAGGATGCAGAACGCCGGTAACGCCCTGAAAATGCCGGATATGCCGGCCGTCCGGCCGCGAATAACCGGACCGGCGCGGCGTGGGCGGCTTGCGGATAACCGTCCGATGGGCGCAAGCGGTCCACGGCGGGATAAACGATCCCCAGCCGGATAACCCGGTTTCCGGACTCCGGCTGTGCCGGGAAAACATTTTGCGGTCGCCGCCGGCCGCCGCCGCCGCGTATAACGGGGCCGTTTCCGGCGCTTCGACAGCGCGCTTGTCCACAGGATTGTTCCGCCGGCCGCCGCCATGGACCGCCATCATCTCTATCTGATCTCCGATTCGACCGGCGAGACGGTCCAGAGCATCGGGCGCGCCTGCACGGTCCAGTTCGAGCAGGTCGAGGTTGTCGAGCATCTGTGGCCGATGGTGCGCAGCCCGCGGGCGCTGGAGATCGTCATCGAGGAGCTGGAGGAGGAGCCCGGCCTGGTCCTCTATACCCTGCTCGACCGGACGCTCGCCGAAACCCTGGAGGAGTATTGCAAGCGCCGCGGGCTGACCTGCGTCTCGGTGATCGAGCCCTTTATCGAGGTGATGGCGACCTATTTCGGCGCCAAGAGCCGCGACATGCCGGGCCGGCAGCACGAGCTGGACGACGAATATTTCCAGCGCATCGACGCCATGAACTACGTCATGCAGCATGACGACGGCCAGCAGACCGGCAACCTGGAGGAGGCCGACGTCGTGCTGGTCGGGGTCTCGCGCACGTCGAAGACGCCGACCTCGATCTATCTGGCCAACCGCGGCATCAAGGCGGCCAACGTGCCGATCGTGCCGGATCAGCCGCTGCCGGACATCCTGTTCGCCCTGAACCGGCCGCTGGTCGTCGGCCTGACCGAGGACCCGCGCCGGCTGGTCGACCTGCGCCGTTCGCGCATGCGCCAGTCGCTCGGCGACACCGAAACGGCTTACACCGATATCGCCGCGGTCCGGAAGGAGGTCGCCGACGCACGCCGGCTGTTCGGGCGCTACGGCTGGCCGGTCATCGACGTGACCCGCCGGTCGATCGAGGAGACCGCGGCGGCGATCCTGCGCCTGGTGCGCGACCGCGAGCGCCGCCACGAAGAGGGCGCCGACGCCGACCTGCTCCAGCTCGGCGGCCGGCCCGATGCCGCACCGCTCCTGGACGGGGCGGGCGGCGCCCCGGCGCGGATCGAGAGCGGCAAACCATGACCGATAAGCGATGACTGGCGCACACTGGCCGGCCCGCCCCGGCGCCCCGGCGCTCGTCCTGGCGTCCGCCAGCCGGACCCGCGCGGCGATGCTGCGCAACGCCGGGCTGGCGTTCGAGACCGTGCCGGCCGCGATCGACGAAGCGGCGGTCAAGCAACGCCTGCGCGGCGACGGCGCTTCGGCCGAACGGGTCGCCGGCATGCTGGCCGAACTGAAAGCCGAACGGGTCGCCTGCGCAATCGCGGCCGAACGTCCCGACGCCCTGGTGCTCGGGGCGGACCAGGTGCTCGATCTCGACGGCGCGCTGCTCGACAAGCCGGCGGACCGCGCCGCCGCCGCGGCGCATCTGCGACGCCTGTCCGGCAAGCGCCACCGGCTCGTCTCGGCGGCGGCGCTGCTGCGCGGCGGGCAGCGGATCTGGGACTGCACCGACAGCGCCAGCCTCGTCGTGCGCCCGCTGTCGGCGCGCTTCATCGCCGCCTATCTCGACGCCGCCGGGGCGGATGCGCTGGACTCGGTCGGCGCCTACCGGCTCGAAGGTCTCGGCGCCCACCTGTTCGCCTCGGTCGACGGCGACTTCTTCACCATTCTCGGCCTGCCGTTGCTGCCGCTGCTCGATTTCCTGCGCAGCGACGGGGCTCTCGACCCATGACGGGGACCCATGACGGGGGACCCATGACCGGCCTGCCCAGCGGAAAGGCGGTCGTCGCCGGGGTCGCCGGCTGGCCGGTCGGCCATTCGCGCTCGCCGCGCCTGCACGGCCACTGGCTGCAGCGCTACGGCATCGACGGCCTATACGCCCCCTTTCCGATCGCGCCGGAGAACTTCGAGACGGCGGTGCGCGGGCTTGCCGCCGCGGGCCTCGCCGGGCTGAACGTCACGGTGCCGCACAAGGCGGCGGCCTGCGCCCTGTGCGACCGGCTGGACGACACGGCGCGCCGCCTTGCCGCGGCCAACACGCTGGTCTTCGGGCCGGACGGCGCCATCGAGGGCCGCAATACCGACGCCTACGGCTTTGCCGAGGCCCTGAAGGCCGCCGCGCCGGAGGCCGCTGCCGGCCGCGGGCCCGCCGTCGTCCTCGGCGCGGGCGGCGCGGCGCGGGCGGTCGTGCTCGCGCTGCAATCCCTGGGCTACAGCCCGGTCCGCATCGCCAACCGGACGGCGGCGCATGCGGAGGCGGCCGCCTCTGCGCTCGGGCCGGGCGTCGAGACCGTGCCCTGGGAGGAGCGCGCCGCCGCGCTCGCCGGGGCCGCCCTGCTGGTCAACGCCACCTCCCTCGGCATGACGGGCCGGCCCGCGCTCGACCTGCCGCTCGCCGACCTGCCGCCGGAGGCGACGGCCTGCGACATCGTCTATGCGCCGCTGGAAACCCCGCTGCTCGCCGCCGCGCGCCGGCGCGGCTGCCGCGCGGTCGACGGGCTCGGGATGCTGCTGCACCAGGGCCGGCCGGGCTTCCGGGCCTGGTTCGGCGTCGATCCGGCGGTCGATGACGACCTGCGCCGGGCCGTCGCCGGCGATCTGCTCGCCGCCTGACGATGCGCATCGTCGGCCTCACCGGCTCCATCGGCATGGGCAAGACGGCGGCGGCCGGCTATCTCCGCTTTCTCGGCGTGCCGGTCTACGACGCCGATGCGGCGGTCCACGCGGTCTATGCCCGCGGCGGCGCGGCGGTCGGCCCGGTCGGCGCGGCCTGGCCGGAGGCGGTGCGCGACGCCGCCGTCGACCGCGCGGCGCTGAGCGCGCTGATCGCCGCCGACCCCGCGGTCCTGCCGCGGCTCGAGGGCATCGTGCACCCCATCGTCCGGCGCCGGCAGGAGCGGTTTCTCCAGGCGGCGGCGCTGCGCCGGGCGCCGGCGGTCGCGCTGGACATCCCGCTCCTGTTCGAGACCGGCGGCGAACGGCGCTGCGATACGGTCCTCGTCGTCTCGGCGCCGGCCTTCGTGCAGCGCGGCCGGGCGCTGGCCCGCCCGGAGATGACAGCGGACAAGCTCGCGCTTATTCTGGCGCGCCAGATGCCGGATGCGGAAAAGTGCGCGCGGGCGGATTTCGTCATCCCGTCGCACCGGGGCTGGCGGGCCATGCTCGCCGGCCTGCGCCGGGCGGTGCGCCGGACGCTCGAACGGCCGGCCCGGCACTGGCCGCCCAATCCGCACACGGCGCCGCCGCGGCCGGTCCGCGTCGCGGCCGTGCGCCGCCCTATCGCCGGGGGACGCCATGCGTGAAATCGTGCTCGATACCGAAACCACCGGCCTCGATCCGGCGGCCGGCCACCGGATCGTCGAGATCGGCGCCCTCGAACTGCAGCATCACCTGCCGACCGGGCGCGAATACCACACCTATCTCGACCCGGAGCGCGAGATGCCGGAGGAGGCCTTCGCCATCCACGGCCTGTCCGACGATTTCCTCGCCGGCAAGGCCAAATTCGCCGACGCCGCCGACGCCCTGCTCGATTTCATCGGCGACGCGCCGCTGGTCATCCACAATGCGGAGTTCGACCTGCGTTTTTTGAATGCGGAGCTGGCGCAGATCGGGCGCGAGCCGCTCGATCCGGGCCGCGTCGTCGACACCCTGCTCATCGCGCGGCAGAAATTCCCCGGCGCCCGGGCCAGCCTCGACGCCCTGTGCCAGCGCTTCGAGATCGACCTCGCCGCGCGCGACAAGCACGGCGCGCTGATCGATTCGCACCTGCTGGCGGCGGTCTATCTGGAGCTGGTCGGCGGTCGCCAGCCCGGTTTCGAGCTCGCCGCCGACACCGGCCGGCCGACCGACGCCGCAAGCGCCGAACGCGAGCGCCGAGCGCCGCGCCGGCACTTGCCCGGCGCCGCGCCGACCGAGGCCGAGCGCGCCGCCCACCGGGAGTTCCTGAAAAAGCTCGCCGACCCGATCTGGCTCGCCGAGTAGGCCGCCGCCCGCTCAGGCCGTGCCCGCGCCCTGGACCAGCTGGGCCTGCACGATGGCGTTGAAATCGATCGGCTGGAGCATGAGCGGCGGCATGCCGCTTTCCTGGGTGGCCGAGGCGATGATGTTGCGCGCGAAGGGGAAGAGGATGCGCGGGCATTCAACCAGCAGGATGGAGCCGATATATTCCTCCGGAATGCTGCTGTTCAGCTCGAACAGGCCGGCATATTCCAGTTCGGCGACAAAGGCGGTCTCGTCCTCGACGGTGGCGCGCGCCTCGATATTCAGCACGACCAGATAGTCGTCGCCCTCGAGCTCTTCCGGGTGGACGTCGATCCGCACCTCGATTTCCGGCTCGGCCGAAAGCCGGCCGAAAATCGCCGGCGCGTTCGGCATTTCGAACGAAAAGTCCTTGATGAACTGCGCCTTCACGATCAGCGGCGGCGCGTCCGTCATGTCGATGCCGGAACCGTTGTCGTCTGCCGCCATCGCGGTGTCTCCCGAATGAAAGGGGGCAAGCCTGCCGCCGGGCGCGGGGCCCGCGCCGGGTGTCAGGGGTGTACGGCATGCGCTGCGCCGCGGCAACTGCGCCAAAGCCGGGCGCGAGGCGCCGCCGATCTGCGGGCGAAGCGCAGCCAGCGGCGCGACGGCCTCACCGCCTGCCGATTCTGGGGGCGTCGTCGGGTGTTTCGGGAGGGTCGGAGTCCGGCTCGACGGTTTCGAACTCGCCGTCGATCACCGTGTCGCGGCCGAAGCCGGCGCCGCGGCCCGGCCCGAAACCCGCGACATGCACCGAGCCGCGCGCCTGTATCGCGGTCCAGAGCCACGCGGCCAGCGCGCGCCGCACCGCCGGCAGCAGAAGGGCGAAGCCGACGCCGTCGGTCAGGAATCCGGGGGTCAGGAGCAGCGCGCCGGCGAGCAGCAGCCCGAGGCCGTCCAGCAGGTCGGCGACCGGCGGCTCGCCGCGCCGCATCTTCTCCTGCGCCCGCGCCAGCACCCGCCGGCCCTGGGCGCGCAGCATGACCGAGCCGGCGACCGCGGTGAGCACGACCAGCCCGATGGTCGGCCAGGTGCCGATCAGGCCGCCGAGCTCGACGAACAGGTAGATTTCGATCAGCGGCACGCCGATCAGCAGGGCGAGCAGGATCCAGCCCATGAGGTGTTCCGGGTGTCGTGCGCCGCCCGGCCTGTCCGGCAGGCGGATCGGGCGGGCCGGTCAGGCGGGCCTGGCCCTTGCGTCCGGCCCGCGCGCCGGGTCGGAGCGCGGGACCAGCGCCGGGGCGCGCTTGTTATCGGGGGCCTGCCTGCCTATGTAGGAAGCTCCGGCGCCGGCCGCCAGTCGGGCCGCGCCCCGCCGCAGGCCCGGTCCGGCCAATGCGGCGAAAAAGTGCGGAAAACGGGCGACCGCCCGGACGAATCGGGTGTATAACCCGAAACCTAGGGCAAACGGCCGCAAGGCGGCCCCGGAAGCGCCGCCCCGAAAGCAACGCCCGGATAGCGATGCCGGTCCGATGAACAACGATCTGATCCTGACCCTGATCTTCGCGGCGGTCGCGGCCTTCGTGCTCTTCAAGCTGCGTTCCGTGCTGGGTCGGCGCGAGGGCCACGAGCAGCGGCCGCCGGACTTCTTCGCCGAGGCCGAGCGCAAGGCGGCCAACGACAGCGCAGCCAAGGACGGCGCGGGCCAGGACGGCGCAGGCGGCGATACCGCCCTGCCGGCGCCGGGCCCGCACGCCGCCGAAGCCGCCGGGGTCGATCCGGAGTCGCCGGCCGCCGAGGGCATCGCGGCCATCCGCGCCGCCGACCGCCACTTCGATCCCGCCGCTTTCGTGGACGGCGCCAGGGCGGCGTTCGACATGATCGTGGAGGCCTTCGCGAAGGGCGACCGCGACACCCTCGAGCCCCTGCTCGCGCCCGACGTGTTCGCCAGTTTCGACGCGGCCATCGCGGAGCGCGAACAGGCTGGCGAGACGCTGGAGACCACCATCGTCGCGCTCAATTCTGCCGAGCTGACCGGCGCCGAAATGCAGGGGCGGACGGCCCGCGTCACCATGACCTTCGTGTCCGAGCAGTCCAATGTCGTGAAGGATGCGGAGGGCAATCCGGTGGACGGCGATCCCGCGACGATCGAGAAGATCACCGACATCTGGACGTTCGCCCGCGATACCCGCTCGCGCGACCCGAACTGGCAGCTCGTCGAGACCGACGGCGGCTGAGGCCGCGCCTCCCCTTCCCGCTTCCGCCCGCTTGGCCGCCGGCCCGGTTTGGCGTACATCGGCAGAACCGACGCGAACGGTTCCGCCATGCTCGCCCCTCCGACCGCCTCTGCTGCCGAATCCCCCACCGTCGCCCTGTTCGTCACCTGTTTGGTCGACCTGTTCCGGCCGTCGGTCGGCTTCGCCGCGGCCAAGCTGCTGGAACAGTCGGGCTGTCGGGTCGAGGTCCCGTCCGCCCAGGCCTGCTGCGGCCAGCCGGGCTACAACAGCGGCGACCGCAGGTCGGCGCAGGCCATCGCGAAGGGCGTCATCGCCGCCTTCGAGGGCTACGATTACGTCGTCGCGCCGTCCGGCTCCTGCGGCGGCATGATCGCGAAGCATTATCCGGAGCTGTTCGCCGATGACCCGGCGTGGCGGCCGCGGGCCGAGGCGCTTGCGGCGAAGACCCACGAGCTGCTCGCCTTCCTGGTCGACGTCCGCGGCATGACGGCGATCGAGAGCCGGCTGGAGGCGGTCTGCACCTACCACGATTCCTGCTCCAGCCTGCGCGAGATGAAGGTGCAGGCCCAGCCGCGCCGCCTCCTGCAATCGGTCGAGGGCCTGGCCCTGCGCGAGCTCGATACGCCCGAGGTCTGCTGCGGCTTCGGCGGCGCCTTCTGCGTCAAGTATCCGGACATTTCCAACGCCATGGTCGCCGACAAGACGGCGGACATTACCGCCACCGGCGCCGATACGGTGCTCGCCGGCGACCTGGGCTGCCTGATGAACATCGCCGGCAAGTTGAGCCGCGAGGGCTCGGCGATCCGCGCCTGGCACGTCGCCGAGGTGCTGGCCGGGGTCGAGGCGCCGCCGATTGCGCAGACCGGCGCTCTGGAACCTGCCCGATGACGGCCCTGTCGCCCGCCCGGTTCAAGGAACAGGCCGCCGCCGCGCTGAAGGACGCGCCGCTGCAGCGCGCCCTCGGCAACATGCGCGTCGGCTTCATCGAGAAGCGCCGCAAGGCGGCCGAGAAGCTGCCGGAATTCGAGGATCTGCGCGACCAGGGGGTGGCGATCAAGAACCACACGCTGGCCCATCTCGATCTCTACCTGGAAGCCTGGGAGAAGAAGGTCGTCGAGGGCGGCGGCCACGTCCACTGGGCGCGCGACGCCGAAGAGGCCCGGCAGATCGTGCTCGGCATCTGCCGCAGCGCCGAGGCCCGGACGGTGACCAAGGGCAAGTCGATGATCGGCGAGGAGATGCACCTCAACCCGTTCCTCGAAGCCAACGGCATCGAGCCGGTCGAGACCGATCTCGGCGAATACATCATCCAGCTGCGCCACGAGACGCCGAGCCACATCATCGCGCCGGCAATCCACGTCAACAAGGAGCAGGTCGCCGACGCCTTCCGGGAGCATCACACCGGCCTGCCGCCCGACCGCCCGCTCGACGAGGGGCCGGACCTGCTGGCCGAGGCGCGCACGCAGTTGCGCGACCGGTTCATCGCCGCCGATGTCGGCATCACCGGCGCCAACTTCCTGGTCGCCGAGACCGGCTCGTCGATCATCGTCACCAACGAGGGCAACGGCGACCTGACCCAGACCCTGCCGCGGGTCCATATCGTGCTCGCCAGCCTGGAGAAGGTCGTGCCGACGCTGGAGGACGCGACGACCCTGATGCGCCTGCTCGCCCGCTCGGCGACCGGCCAGGAAATGTCGGTCTACACCACGGTCTCGACCGGCCCGCGCCGCGACGGCGACCCGGACGGGCCGGAGGAATATCACGTCGTCCTGCTCGATAACGGGCGCAGCGCGCTCTACGGCACCGAGTTCCAGGAGGTTTTCCGCTGCATCCGCTGCGGCGCCTGCCTCAACCACTGCCCGGTCTACGGCGCGATCGGCGGCCACGCCTACGGCACGGTCTATCCCGGGCCGATCGGCAAGGTGCTGTCGCCCGCGCTCATGGGCATCGACAAGGCCGGCGCGCTGCCCAACGCGTCGAGCTTCTGCGGCCGCTGCGAGGAAGTCTGCCCGATGCGCATTCCGCTGCCCAAGCTGATGCGCCACTGGCGGGAGGCGGAGTTCAGCGGGAAACACAATCCGGCGCCGGTACGCTGGGGATTGGGCTTGTGGGCCTGGGCGGTGCGGCGGCCGGCGCTCTACCGCTTCGGCGCGCGCTTCGCCATCGCCGGCATGGCCTTCCTCGGCCGCAAGCGCGGGCACCTGCGCAGCCTGCCGCTGGCCGGCGGCTGGACCGCGCACCGCAACCTGCCCGCGCCCCAGGGCGGCGTCTTCCACGATCTCTGGCGCAAGCAAAGGAAGAGGCGGTGAGCAGCCGGGACGCGATTCTGGGCGCGCTGCGCCAACGGCTCGACCGCGACGCGGACGGCGGCAAGGGCGCCGAGGCGGTGGCGGAACGCCTGTCCGCCCATCGGCACAACCTGATCCCGCAGCGCGGCCAGCGCGACCGGGCCGGCCGGATCGACCTGTTCGAGGACTATGCCGCCGGAGCCGACGCGACCGTGGCGCGGGTGGCGTCGGCGGGCGACGTGCCGGCCGCGGTCGCGGATTTCCTGAAGCGGCATAACCTGCCGGCCAACCTGGTGCGCGCGCCGGACGCCGAACTCGACGCGATTCCATGGGACAGCCAGCCGACCCTGACCCTGGAGGCGCGCAAGGCCGAGGAGCCGGACGCGGTCTCGGTCACGGCTGCCTTCGGCGCAGTCGCCGAGACCGGCACGCTGGTCACGGTCTCGGGCGACGACAATCCGACGACGCTGAATTTCCTGCCCGAGAACCACATCGTCGTGCTGTGGGCCGACCGGATCAGCGGCGACTACGAGGCCCAGTGGTCGGCGCTGCGGGCGCGTTACGGCGACGGCGCCCTGCCGCGCACGGTCACCCTGGTCACCGGCCCGTCGCGCAGCGCGGATATCGAGCAGACTCTCCAGCTCGGCGCCCACGGCCCGCGCCGGCTCCATATCGTGATCGTCGATGAGCGGCCGGAACCATAGCCGGGACCGCAAACCGGCGGCCAAGCCCGTTGGAAGCTCCGCGGGCGCGGACCCCGCCGGCGAAGAAGACGCCCGCCTGTGGGAGAACGTCACCCGGTCGGTGAAACCGCTGGCGCGGAAGGGTGTTATACCGGCCGTTGCCGCGCCCGCGCCGTCCGCGCCGGAGAAACGGCCGGCGAAAGCGCCCGGTGCGAAAGAAAATCCGGCCGCCGCGCCCGAGCGCGTCGATCTATCCGGCCTGCGCATCGGCCCGCAGGAAAGGCGGCCCGCACCCGCCGCTCCCGGTCGCGGCGGCCTCGGCTACGGCGACGCGCCGGGCGTCGACAAGCGCACCGCGACCCGCTTCCGCCGCGGCCTGATGCCGATCGACGCGACGCTCGACCTGCACGGCCACACGCAGAACAGCGCCCGCGCGGCCCTCGCCGGCTTCCTGCGCGCGCACCGGGCGGCCGGGCGGCGCTGCGTCCTGGTCGTCACCGGCAAGGGGCTGAAGGACGACTGGTCGGTCGGCGCCCTGCGCCAGGCCCTGCCCGGCTGGCTCAACGCCCCGGACCTGCGCCGCCTGATCCTCGCCTACTGCCACGCCCAGCCCCACCACGGCGGCAGCGGCGCGGTGTATATCCTGTTGAGAAGGGAGCGGGGGAAGGGCGGCCGCGGGGAGGGCGATTGAGGCGGACAGTTTTGCCGCTGCATTCCGGCCGCCCGCCGTTTGCAGAAACGTCGAAGAATCAAGAAACTTTGCCGCCCCGGACTTGATCCGGGGCCCAGGGCCGACCCGAAAGGCCCATGCCTGTGGGCCCTGGTCCCCGGATCGTCGCTGCGCTCCGTCCGGGGAAACAATCTTTGGTCTTCAGCCTGAGACGGCAATCGCCTGTCCCGGCACACCCCCTACAAAATAAACCGGCTCAAATCCGCATCCTTCGCCAGATCCGCCACCTGGTCGCGGACGTAGGCGGCGTCGATGGCGATGGTTTCGCCGCTGCGCTCGGTGGCCGAGAAGCTGATGTCCTCGAGCAGCCGCTCCATCACCGTGTGCAGCCGGCGCGCGCCGATATTCTCGACGCTGCTGTTGACCTCGGCGGAATAGCGCGCGATCTCGGCGATCGCCTCGTCGCTGAACTCCAGGGTCACCTCCTCGGTCTGCATCAGCGCCTTGTATTGCAGCGGCAGGCTGTTCTCGGTCTCGCTCAGGATGCGCACGAAATCGTCGACGTCGAGGGCCTTCAACTCGACCCGGATCGGCAGCCGGCCTTGCAGTTCGGGCAGCATGTCCGACGGCTTGGCGAGGTGGAAGGCGCCCGAGGCGATGAACAGGATGTGGTCGCTGCGCACCGGTCCGTGCTTGGTCGCCACCGTCGTGCCCTCGATCAGCGGCAACAGGTCGCGCTGCACGCCCTCGCGGCTGACGTCGGCGCCGCCGAGCCGCTCGGAACGGCCGGTGATCTTGTCGATCTCGTCGAGGAAGACGATGCCGTTCTGCTCGACCAGGTCGATGGCCTCGGCGACGACCTGGTCCTCGTCGAGCAGGTTGTCGCTCTCCTCGGCCATCAGCAGTTCATAGCTCTCGCCGACGCTCAGCCGCTTGGATTTGGTCGCGCCGCCCAGCGCCTTGCCGAGCATGTCGTTGAGGTTGATCATGCCCATCTGGGCGCCGGGCATGCCGGGAATGTCGAAGGTCGGCAGGCCGCCGCCGCGGCTGTCGCGCACCTCCAGTTCGATCTCCTTGGCGTCGAGCTCGCCGGCGCGCAGCCGCTTGCGGAAGCTCTCTCGCGTGTCCTTGCGGGCGTTCTCGCCGACCAGGGCGTCGAGCACCCGCTCCTCGGCCGCCATCTCGGCCTTGGCGGTGACCGACTTGCGCAGCCGCTCCCGCGTCATGCCGATGGCGATCTCGACCAGGTCGCGCACGATCTGCTCGACGTCGCGGCCGACATAGCCGACCTCGGTGAACTTGGTCGCCTCGACCTTGAGGAAGGGCGCGTTGGCGAGGCGGGCGAGCCGGCGGGCGATCTCGGTCTTGCCGCAGCCGGTCGGCCCGATCATCAGGATGTTCTTGGGCAGCACCTCTTCCTTCATCGCGTCGTCGAGCTGCTGGCGCCGCCAGCGGTTGCGCAACGCCACGGCCACCGCCTTCTTGGCGTCCTTCTGGCCGACGATGAAGCGGTCGAGCTCCGAGACGATCTCGCGCGGGCTGAAGGCGGTCGGGGTGTAGCCGGTCATACGCGCTCGATCACGATCTGGTCGTTGGTATAGATGCAGATGTCGGCGGCGATGCCCATGGCGCGGCGCGCGACCTCCTCGGCCGGCAGTTCGGTCTCCGCCATCAGGGCCTTGGCCGCCGCCAGGGCATAGGGCCCGCCGCTGCCGATGCCGATCAGGCCGTCCTCGGGCTCCAGCACGTCGCCGTTGCCGGTCAGCACCAGCGAGACGTCCCTGTCCGCCACCGCCATCATGGCCTCGAGCCGGCGCAGATAGCGGTCGGTGCGCCAGTCCTTGGCCATTTCCACGCAGGCCCGGGTGAGCTGGCCGGGATGCTGCTCCAGCTTGCCCTCCAGCCGCTCGAACAGGGCGAAAGCGTCCGCCGTGGCGCCGGCGAAGCCGACAACGACCTTGCCGTCGGCGAGCCGCCGCACCTTGCGCGCGCCGCCCTTGAGCACGGTGTTGCCGAAGGTGACCTGGCCGTCGCCGGCCACCACGACGTCGCCGCCGCGCCGGACCGATAGGATCGTCGTGCCGTGGAACAGGAGGGTATCGGGATCGCTCATGCCGCCCTGTATGTGGCGCTGCGGCGGCGCGGGTCAACATGGGCGAACGGCCCCCGTCTCGATTGGGGCCTCGGCCTGCGCCGTCCGGCGACCTACATTCGGATGCGTCGGCGGATGCGCCGGCAGGCATTCCGGGTTAAGAACGGGCGAAAGACGCCGGAGACCGACGATGAACCAGGCCATCGGCCCCGACCCCACTCTAGACAGGCCGGCCGCGCGCACCGCCAGCGTGGCGCGGCGGACCAAGGAAACCCAGATCGACGTGTCGCTCAACCTCGACGGCAGCGGCGAGTACAGCGTCGATACCGGGATCGGCTTCCTCGATCACATGATGGAGCAGCTGTCGCGCCATTCCCTGATCGACCTCGAACTGAAGGCGGTCGGCGACCTGCATATCGATTTCCACCACACCACCGAGGACACCGGCATCGCGATCGGCGAGGCGGTGAGCAAGGCGCTCGGCGATCGCAAGGGCATCCGGCGCTACGGCGACGCGCTGATCCCGATGGACGAGACGCTGACCCGGGTCGCGCTGGACTGCTCGAACCGGCCCTACCTGATCTGGAAGGTCGGCTTCTCCAAGCCGAAGCTCGGCGAGATGGATACCGAGTTGTTCAAGGAATGGTTCCAGGCCTTCGCCCAGGCCGCCGGCATCACGCTCCATGTCGAAAACCTCTACGGCGAGAACAACCACCATATCGTCGAGAGCTGCTTCAAGGGGCTGGCCCGGTCGCTGCGCAGCGCCATCGAGCCCGATCCGCGCAAGGCCGACGCCGTGCCCTCCACCAAGGGGGTGCTGGGTGGTTCCCTGTAGCGCTGCGGCGGACCGGAGGCCCTAGTGGCCGACGGCGTCGCCATCGTCGATTACGGCGCCGGCAATTTGCGCTCGGCGGAGAAGGCCTTTGTCCGCATGGCCGGAGAGGCCGGCGCCGGCCTGCCGGTCGTCGCGACCGGCGACGCCGACCGGGTCGCACGGGCGAGCCATGTCGTGCTGCCCGGCCAGGGCGCCTTCGCCGACTGCCGCGCCGGCCTGCACGCGCTGGACGGCATGGTCGAGGCGCTGCACGAGGCCGTGACGGCGCGCGGCGCGCCCTTCCTCGGCATCTGCGTCGGCATGCAGCTGCTCGCCGACCGTGGCCTGGAGCATGGCGAGACGCCGGGTTTCGGCTGGGTGCCGGGCGAGGTTGCCGCGCTCGAACCGGACGATCCGGCGCTCAAGATCCCCCATATGGGCTGGAACGACCTGAGATTTCACGACAACGGCCGCGGCGGCGGCCGCGGTAGCGGGCCGAACGGCGGCGGCCATCCGGTGCTGGCCGGGCTGGCGGACGGCGACCATGCCTATTTCGTCCATTCCTACGGCTTTCGCTGCGCCGACGGGGCCGACCTGCTGGCGACCTGCGACTATGGCGGGCCGGTCGCGGCCATCGTCGGGCGGGACAACATGGTCGGCACCCAGTTCCATCCCGAGAAGAGCCAGCAGGCCGGCCTGCGCCTGATCGCCAACTTCCTGGCGTGGCGGCCGTGAGCGGGCCCGTGGACGGCACAAGCAGGGACGGCACAAGCCGGGACGGCAAGAGCGCGCGCGGTAAACGCAAAGGCGCCGGCCGCAAGAGCGCACCGCCGGCGCACGCCCCGTGGCCGGACCGCATGGCGCCCGACTCGATCCTCGGCGTCGAGGCGATCACCCGGTTCGAGCATGGCGACCTGAACGACATCTGCGACGCCGCCGAGGATGCGATCGACGCCGGCGGCGGCTTCGGCTGGCTGCGCGCGCCGGACCGGACGATGCTGGAGAGCTACTGGCGCGGCGTCCTGGTCGTGCCCGAGCGCATCCTGATCGTCGCCCGGATCGACCGCACGATCTGCGGCGCGGCGCAGCTGGTCCGGCCGGCGCCGAACAACGAGGCGCGGGCCTTCGCCGTCCAGCTCGAACACGCCTTCATCGCGCCTTGGGCGCGCGGCCACGGCCTCGCCCGGATGCTGATGGAAAAGGCCGAGGTGCTGGCGCGCAACGAGGGCTTCGACGTCATCGCCCTCGACGTCCGCGCGACCCAGGACCGCGCGATCAGCCTGTACGAATCGATGGGCTACGTCCGCTGGGGCCGCAACCCCTTCTACGCCCGGGTCGAGGGCAAGCCGGTCGCCGGGCTGTATTACTGGAAGGACCTGAACGCCGCGCCCGGCGCGGCGCCCGACGCAGCATCAGGCGCGGCGCCGGGCGACGGAACGGACGGGCCGGGATGAACCTGTACCCCGCGATCGACCTCAAGGACGGCCGTTGCGTGCGGCTGCTCAAGGGCGATTTCGCGCAGGAAACCGTGTTCAACGACGATCCGGCCGACCAGGCGGCGCAATTCCAGGCCCAGGGCTTCCGCCGGCTCCACGTCGTCGACCTGAACGGCGCCGCCGAAGGCCGTTCGGTCAACCGGGCGGGCGTCGAGGCGATCCTCGGCGCCGTGTCGATCCCGGTCCAGCTCGGCGGCGGCATCCGCGACATGGCGGGGATCGAGATGTGGCTGGGCCGCGGCCTGGCGCGGGTTATCCTCGGCACCGCCGCCCTGCGCGCGCCTTCCCTTGTGCGGCAGGCGGCGCGCGCCTTTCCCGGCCGGGTCGCGGTCGGCATCGACGCGCGCGGCGGCCGGGTCGCCACCCAGGGCTGGTTCGAGACCTCGGACGTGACGGCGGTCGATCTCGCCCGCTCGTTCGAGGATGCCGGCGTCGCCGCTATCGTCTATACCGATATCGAGCGCGACGGCGCGCTCCGGGGGGTCAACGTCGCGGCGACGGCCGCGCTCGCCCGGTCGGTCGGCACGCCGGTCATCGCGTCGGGCGGCGTCGCCGGGCTGGACGATCTCCGGGCGCTGAAGGCAGAAGCGGCGAGCGGCATCGAGGGCGTCATCTGCGGCCGGGCGCTCTATGACGGAAAAATCGAGCCGGCGCAGGCGCTTGCGCTGCTCGACGATAAAAAAAGATCGTCCATATAAAAACCGCTCCGGAACCGCGCCGCGGCTGCGGGCGCTGCCCGCCCGCCCGGATTTCCGTTTCGCCGCCGGCCGGAATTCCGTATAACCGGAGGCTGTACGGTGCCCGTTCCGCCCCGCCCGGTCGGCGCGCCGTATCTTCTGGGAGCGGATCCGCCGTTCGGGCGGGCGGCTGCGGTCCGGGGAGGTGCCGTCCATGATACCGGCAAGACGCCTGTCTGCATTTGCCGCCGTTTTCTGCCTCGCTTGCGGCGGTAGCGCCCTCGCGGATCCCGGCGCGGATCCCAGGGGGGTCTGGCTCACCCCCGGCGGCAACTCGCATGTCGAGATCGCGCCGTGCGGCGACAAACTGTGCGGCCGGATCGTCTGGCTCAAGGAGCCGAACAACAAGAAGGGCCAGCCGCTGCGGGATGCCAGGAACGAAGAAGAGTCGCTGCGGTCCCGGCCGATCCTCGGGCTGCCCGTGCTGACCGGGTTCCCGCAGGAGCCGACGGACGGCGTATGGGACGACGGCAAGATTTACAGTCCGAAGACCGGCAAGACCTTCAGGTCGGAAATGGAAATGAAGGGCCGGGACACCCTGAAGGTCAGCGGCTGCAGGTGGATACGCTGCAAGTCCCAGACCTGGAAGCGGGTGAAGTGACGGTCCGCCCGATCTGGACCGGCGGGCGCAAATCCGCCTTCGGCTGGGCGCTCTACGACTGGGCGAACTCGCCCTTCACCACCGTCGTCACGACCTTCATCTTCGCGGCCTATTTCGCCGGCGCCATCGCGCCGGACAAGACGACCGGCGCCTCGCAATGGGCGTTCACCCAGGGCGCGGCGGCCTTCGTCATGGCGATCCTCAGCCCGGTCCTCGGCGCGATCGCCGACCACGGCAAGGGCCGCAAGGCCTGGATCGTGTTCTGGACCCTGGTCATGGTCGCCGCGTCGGCCGCGCTGTGGTGGGGCGCGCCGGGCGTCGAGTCGACGGCCCTCGTGCTCACCGCGGCCTTCATCGGCGTGATCGGGTTCGAGATGGGCCTCGTCTTCTACAACGCCATGCTGCCCGGCCTCGCCCCGGCGAGCCATATCGGCCGGCTCTCCGGCTGGTCCTGGGGGCTGGGCTATATCGGCGGCCTGGCCTGCCTGATCCTGCTGCTGTTCGTGTTCGTACAGCCGGAGGTCGCGCCCTTCGGGCTCGACAAGTCTGCGGCCGAGCATATCCGGATCGCCGGGCCGATCGTCGCCGTGTGGGCGCTGGTCTTCAGCCTGCCGCTGTTCTTCCTGACCGCGGATACGCCGGGGACGGGGCTTCCCATGGGCCAGGCGGTCGGCGCCGGGCTGCGCACGCTGGGCAACACCCTGGCCAATGTCCGCAAGCACGCCAACATCGCGCGCTTCCTGATCGCCCGGATTTTCTATGTCGACGGGCTGAACACGATCTTCGCCGTCGGGGCGATCTATGCCGCCGCGGTTTTCGGCATGGACACGGCGGAGATCCTGATGTTCGGCATCATCGTGAATGTCACGGCCGGGCTGGGCGCCTTCGCCTTCGCCTGGCTGGACGACCGGCTGGGCGCCAAGGCGACCGTGCTTCTGGGCGTCGCCGGCGTCACGGTTTGCGGCATTCCGATGCTGTTTGTCGACGACAAGACCTGGTTCTACGTCCTCGGCGGGATCATGGGCCTGTTTTTCGGCCCGGCCCAGGCGGCAAGCCGCTCGCTGATGAGCCATCTCGCGCCCCGGGGGCAGGAGGCCGAAATGTTCGGCCTCTACGCCTTTGCCGGCAAATGCACGGCCTTTCTCGGCCCGTGGATCTTCGGCGCCGTTACCCTGGCCGCCGGCCCGCGCTGGGGCATGGCGACGGTCGTGCCGTTCCTGATCGTCGGCGCGCTGATCCTGCTGAAGGTCGATACCGGCAAGGACGCGCGGGCGGAGGCGGCGGCCCCGGAGTAATCCGCGCCCTCAGTGGCGGAAGTGGCGCAGGCCGGCGAACACCATGGCGAGGCCGCGCTCGTCGGCCGCCGCGATGACCTCGTCGTCGCGCACCGAGCCGCCGGGCTGGATGACCGCCGTGGCGCCGGCCTCCGCTGCCGTGATCAGCCCGTCGGCGAACGGGAAGAAGGCGTCCGACGCCACGACCGACCCCCGGACCGGCGACTCCTTCAGCCCGGCGGCGCGCGCGGCGTCCTCGGCTTTCTGCGCCGCGATCCGCGCCGAATCGACCCGGCTCATCTGCCCGGCGCCGATGCCGACGGTGCGCCGGTCCTTCGCATAGACGATGGCGTTGGACCGGACATGCTTGCACACCGTGAAGGCGAACAGCAGGTCCGCGACCTCGGTCTTGGTCGGCATTCGCTTCGTCTTCACCGCCAGGTCGCCCGCGGTCACGGCGGCGTCGCGCGACTGGACCAGGAAGCCGCCGGCCACGCTGCGCACGCTCATGCGGTCCGCCGCCCGGTCGGGCATACGCTCGGTCAGCAGCAGGCGGAGATTCGGCTTGGCGGCGAGAATGCGCCGGGCCTCGGTGTCGGCGTCGGGCGCGACGATGACTTCGGAGAAGATGGCCGCGATCCGCTCCGCCGCCGCGCCGTCGAGCGGCCGGTTGCAGGCGACGATGCCGCCGAAGGCGCTGACCGGGTCGCAGGCCAGCGCCAGCGGCCAGGCGTCGGCGACCGAATCGGCGCTGGCGACGCCGCACGGGTTGGCGTGCTTGATAATGGCGACCGCCGGCCGGTCGAATTCCGCCGCCAGCTCCCAGGCCGCGTCGGCGTCGGCGATGTTGTTGTAGCTCAGCGCCTTGCCCTGGACCTGCACCGCGTCCGCGATGCCGTAGGGCGCGCTGCCGTCGGCGTAGAAGGCCGCGTCCTGGTGCGGGTTCTCGCCGTAGCGCAGAAGCTGCCGCCGCCGGCCGGAGACGGTCAGCCGCTCCGGGAACGGGTCGCCGTCCTGCCCGGCGAACCAGCGCGAGATCGCCGAATCGTAGGCCGCGGTCCGGGCATAGGCCCGCGCCGCCAGGCTTCGGCGCAGTTCGGCGGAGGTCGCGCCGTCGTTTTCTTTGTAATCGTTCAAAAACGTCGGGTAGTCGGCCGGATCGGTCAGGACCGCCACGAATTCGTGGTTTTTCGCCGCCGCCCTGATCAGCGCCGGGCCGCCGATATCGATATTCTCGACGCAGGCCGCGAAATCGCCGCCGCCGGCAACGGTGTCCTCGAACGGATAGAGGTTGACGGCGACCAGGTCGATCGCGCCGATGCCGTGTTCGGCCAGCGCCGCCCGGTGCCCGCCGCCGTCGCGCCGGGCGAGGATGCCGCCGTGGATCGCCGGATGGAGCGTCTTGACCCGCCCGTCGAGGATTTCCGGGTGGCCGGTATGGGCGGACACCTCAGTCACGGCGATGCCGGCGTTGCGCAGGGCCAGCGCGGTGCCGCCGGTCGACAGGATCTCGACGCCCCGCGCGGCCAGCGCTTCGGCCAGGCCGGCGATGCCGGTCTTGTCGGACACCGAAATCAGCGCGCGGGCGATGGGAAGGCGGTCGGTCATCGGTCCTCGGCCGGGAAACGGCGGGCGGGCGGACGGGGCCGCCGAGTCTAACCCGGATTTCGCACCGCGGTCACGACCCGCATCGCCATCGCCCGAAGCATCTCCCTCCCTCAAGCGGTGCCTCTGCAAATGGGGCACCGACCGAATTCCCCTCCACCAAGGGGAGGATTCCTCTGCGAAAGGGGGAGGCCGCGCCGGGCGCACCCCCTCGCCGTCATTTCGACCGAAGCGAAGCAGCTTGCCCTGAGCGAAGTCGAAGGGAGTGGAGAAATCCGGCTGGCGACGGGCGCTGGCCAGGCGCTGAAACCTCGGGCGTCGACGGAGCGCTGACCAGATTTCTCCACTCCGCCCCGGCCCGGGGGGCCGGGGCTTCGGTCGAAATGACGGGATGGGTTCGAGGACCGGATCGGGCATGGGGTCCGGCAGGGAAGGCCGCGCCGGCGCCCGCTTCCGCCTTGTCCGCGTTTCGCAGAGGAATTCCTCGGGGGAGGGGGAGGCGAAACGGATGGGCGATGCGAAGAAAATGCCGCACATGCCGGGTGGCGCCAGCGGCGCATAACGGCTTCGGACGCCGCGCAGCGGCTGCGCCCTCGAAACAGGAGACGTTTCGGCAGCATGGAACTTCCCGACCGGATCGCCGTTATCGGGCTGGGCTATGTCGGCCTGCCGCTCGCCGTCGCGCTGGCCCGGCATTTCGACGTCGTCGGGATCGACCGCGACGCGGGCCGGATCGCCGCCCTGCGCGCCGGGCGGGATGCCACCCGCGAGGTGCCGGACGAGGCGCTGGCGGCGACATCGGCGCGCTTTTCCGCCGATCCCGCGGCGATGGCCGGCGCCGGCCTGTTCATCGTGGCGGTGCCGACGCCGGTCGATGCGCGCAACGCGCCGGACCTGGGCGCCGTCCGTTCCGCCATGGAGGCCGTCGGGGGCCATCTGCGCCCCGGCGCAACGGTCGTGCTGGAAAGCACCGTCTATCCGGGCGCGACCGAAGAGGTGTGCCGGCCGATCCTGGAGCGGGCGTCCGGCCTCGCCGCCGGCGCGGATTTCTTCCTCGGCTATTCGCCGGAGCGCGCCAATCCGGGCGACCGGGCGCACGGCCTCGCCGCGCTCACAAAGGTCGTGGCGGGCGAAACCTCCGGGGTCGCCGCCATGCTGGCCGCGGTCTACGGCAAGGTGACCGGCGGCAACGTCTTCGTCGCCCGCGACATCCGCACCGCCGAGGCCGCCAAGGCGATCGAGAACGCCCAGCGCGACATCAACATCGCCTTCGTCAACGAGGTGGCGATGATCTGCAACCGGCTGGGCCTGTCGGTCTACGACGTGCTCGACGCCGCGCGGACCAAGTGGAACTTCCTGCCCTTCGCGCCGGGGCTGGTCGGCGGCCACTGCATCGGCGTCGATCCCTACTGGCTGGCCCACCGGGCGCGCGCGGCCGGGCACGATCCGGAGATCGTCCTCGCCGGGCGGCGCATCAACGACGGGATGGGCGGTTTCGTGGCGCAGGCGATCGACGCCGCGCTGGACGGGCCGTCGGACATTCTGGTCCTCGGCCTCGCCTTCAAGGAAAACGTCCCGGACCTGCGCAACACCGGGGCCGCCGCCATCGTGCGCGCGCTCGAAGGCGCCGGCCATACCGTGCATGTCCACGACGCCTTCGCCGACCCCGGAGAGGCGCAGCGCGAGCACGGCATCGCGCTGGTGCCGGACCTTGGCGGCGGGCCCTACGACGCCGTGGTCGGCGCCGTGATGCACGACCCCTACCGCGACCTGGGTCCGGCGGATTTCAGCCGGCTGCTGCGTGCGGGCGGCCTGCTTGCCGACATCAAGGGCATGTGGCGCGGCCTCGCCCTCCCCGACACCCTCCGCCGCTGGTCGCTCTGAGACGGCCGGTCGCGGATTTCGCCCTGTTCCGGTTCGCAAGCGGCGGCGGAAACCCCACCCGTCATTTCGACCGGAGCCCCGGATTTAATCCGGGGCGGAGTGGAGAAATCTGGCCCGCGACCGTCGACGCCAAGGGTTTCAACGTCCGGCCGGCCTCCGTCGCCGGCCGGATTTCTCCACTCGCTTCGCTTCGGTCGAAATGACGGGGAGGAATGGCGCCAGGCATGGACCGGCGGGCGGCCCCGGCCTATCGTTCCGCGCGGGCCGGCCGGCAGGGCCCGGCGGAATGGGCTGGCGGAAACGGGCGGAACGGAAGGCGGCGGCATGACGCGGAAGAAAACCCTGTATCTCGCCAACCCCTACGGCTTTTCCGGACAGCAGCGCGCCGGCCCGCTGGCGGAGCTCGCCGCTGCGCTCGAGGCCCTCGGCGCCGAGGTCTGGGAGCCGTTCGCGCGCAACAACCAGGTCGACAAGCTGGAACCGGGCTGGGCCTGGCGCATCGGCCAGGCCGACCTGCGCGACGTGCGCGACAGCGACGGGATTTTCGCCGTGGTCAACGGCTGCCCGCCGGACGAGGGCGTGATGGTCGAACTCGGCATGGCGATCGCCTGGGAGAAGCCGGTCTTCCTGTTCCGCGACGATTTCCGCCGCTGCACGGACAGCGAAGCCTATCCGCTCAACCTGATGGTGTTCACCGGCCTGCCGGAGCGGGGCTGGGAGGACCACTGGTACGAGTCGGTCGCCGGCCTCGCCGACCCGGACAAGGCGCTCGCCCGCTGGCTGGCCGCTTGATATTCTGACGCGTCCGGCCGATATCGGCGAGGATCCGAAGCCGCCCCGGGGACCGCAGCGCCGCAATAGCTCAGCCGGTAGAGCATCTGATTTGTAATCAGGAGGTCGGGGGTTCGAGTCCCTCTTGCGGCACCAACATCCCGGGAGTCGGCGCGGCGCCGGCCGCCGGCTTCGCCCAGCCCGCCACCGCGCCGGCATAGGGACAGGTTGACGGATTAACCGCCGGGCGCTATTTGTGCTGCGAGCGTTTCAATTCGGGCATCGAACCGGCATCGGGATCGCGCGCCGCATGGAATATCCGACCATCCTCACCGTGATCGCGACGGCGCTGGCCATTCTCGGCTTCATGTGGCG